>JACCSC010000197.1 GCA_013813215.1 Geodermatophilaceae bacterium
GCCGAGGCCAGTCAGATCGTCGAGGGCAACCACATCGTCGGCCGGATCACGTCGAGCCGCTGGTCCCCGACGCTGGGTCGCTCGATCTGCCTCGGGTTCGTCGCGCCGCACCTCATCGATGCCGGCACGGTGGTCACCGTCCAGTTGCCCGATCGCAGTCGGATCGAGGCGACGGTCACCCCCCAGCTCGCCCACTTCGACCCGGCCGGGGTGCGGCTACGTGGCTGAGCCCGTCCCCCGCAGCCCGGCCGCGCGCAGTCCGATCACCCCGGCGGCGCCCGTCGTGGTGCGGGACGGGTGGGAGGTGTCGGACCGGCGGTCCTCGGCTGCGCTCACGCTCGCCGACTGCACGCCAGTCCGAAAGTTCGTGGTGCGCGGGAACGGCGTGCTCGGCGTGCCGTTCGGGCGTGCCGAGCGGCACGGGGACACGCTGGTCGCCGGGTCCGGCCCGGGGGAGTGGACCGTGTTCGGCGGCGAGGCCGCGCCGAGCCCGGAGGGCGAGTTCATCAGCGTGGTCGACGTGACCCACGGGCGGGCGCTGATCCGCCTCACCGGTGTTCTCGCGGCGCGGCTTCTGGCCAAGGTCTGCCCGATCGACTTCTCCGAGCGCGTGACGCCCCATGGTGCCGCGTTCCGCAGCAGCGTCGCCGCGCTGGCCACCGACGTGGTGCGCGATGACCGCGACGGCTCGCCCTCCTATCTGCTGCACTGCGAACGATCGGCGGGGCAGTACCTGTACGACTCGCTGCTCGACGCCGGCGCCGAGCTCGGGATCGAGCCGACGGGCGGCGACGGACGATGAGCCGCTCAGGCGCGCAGATCGCCGGTCCGGTCGCCCACGATCCAACGCTCGCGTACGCACGTGTTGAAGGACTGCTCGCCGCACGGCGGTGCGTCATCCTCGACGGGGGGGTGGCGACCGAGATCGAGCGGGTGCGGGAGGAAAAGCTGCCCGCGGCGGCGAAGCAGCTGTGGGGCACATGGGCGCTCTACCAGGCGCCCCAGGACGTGCTCGAGGTCCACCGCCGCTGAGCCGCAGCTCGTTCGTGATCTGGTCGGTGCTCGGTTGGCGGTGCTCGTCGTGACGAACTCGGACGGCCCGTACGTGGTGACGGTGGACGATGACGGTTCGGCGTTCTGGGTTGAGGGGCCGGGCGACGCGATGAAGGTCACGGATCCGGCCGAGGCGCAGCACATCGTTGGTGTCGACTCGGGGGACGGCTAGTGCCGGCGCGCGGTTCGCCGTACTCGTGGCCGTGGCCTCGGGTGCGTCGCGAGGTGCTGATGCGAGACGGCGGCATCTGCATCGTGGCGGGGCCGACGTGTCGTGGCCGTGCGACGAGCGTCGATCACATCGTGCCGGTGTCGCTGGGCGGCGCCCGTCTGGATCCGGCGAATCTGCGGGCCGCGTTATCAGGGTGCCAGGTGTGGCTCAGCCACGAGACGAGACGAGACGTTGGCTGACCGGGTCGTCGTCGGAGCCCCGGTCGGAGGTGTGGTTCGACGGTCAGCGCTCCACGCCGTCGAGGCAGTGGTGAACCCCTGGCGACGTGTACAAAAACCCCGGGATGTGGCGTCCTGGAAAGTTCGCCCCGGGTGAGGGGTCCCGGCCCGGGGCTGGTCGATGTGACGACGCTGCGGTACATCGTCGAGGGTCCGGTCGCGATCTTGCCGGCGAAGGTAGCGGTGCTGATCGAAGTAGTCGATGTCGACCCATGCCGCCACTGGCCTATCCCCCCGCCCCCGAATGGGCGTTGACAGGCGTACCCCGTCCGTATCTCAGTAGATACGTAGTACCGTGATTACGGAAAGCAGTACTGGATGGAGCGCCACGACACACTCGGTGCCAGTTCGTCGAGGAACTCGCCCGGCGAGCCCAGATCTTCGGGCATGACCCCGACTGGTACATCCGCATCATCTCCAACCCGTTCCTCGCCGTCCGCGATCGCTCAGGCCTGCTCAAGGTGGTGTCGATGGGCTCGATCGAGGGGACGGGCGAGGACCAGGCCATCATGTGGCGGGGGTTCATGCTCAACCGGGCCGT
>JACCSC010000200.1 GCA_013813215.1 Geodermatophilaceae bacterium
GGGTTGTGCTGCTGCACGACCCAGACGTCGGCGATGCCGGCCCGCAGGCAGTTCGACAGCGGGAAGTCGATCAGCCGGTACATCCCGCCGTACGGCACGGCCGGCTTGGCCCGGTCCTCGGTCAGCGACTCGAGTCGGCTGCCCGCGCCGCCGGCCAGGATGACGACGAGGATCTTGGTGACGGCCACTCAGCCAGGCTAAGGGGCTACTGCAGGGGTCGCAGGACCAAGACACCCCAGCCGAAGTAGCGCCGCTGGTACATCAGGTGGGTGCGCCGTCCGTCCTCAAGGAACTCCTGTACGGCGGCGCGCCGTGGATCGTCGGGATTGTCCCGAAGCCACGTCGACAACGCCCACCACTGGCCGGCGGCGTACCGGTCCCAGCTGTCGCCGTCGGCGAGCACCATCTCGACCAGTTCGGTCCCGGCGGCCGCGAGCCGGTCGGCCGTGCCGACCAGCGACGCGAAGTCCTCCACTCCGAGGCCCATCGCCGCGTACGCCTCCTCCGGTGGCGGATCGCTCCAGTACGGCTCGCCGACGAGCAACAACCCGCCGGGTCGGACCGCCGGCAGCATCAGGGCCACCGTGCCGGTGATACCGCCGCCGATCCAGGTCGCGCCGAGGCAGGACACGACGTCGTACGACGCCGGCTCCGCGACGTGCTCGCCCGCGTCGCCGTGTTCGAAGGACACCCGGTCGGCGACGGCAAGTTCCTCGGCCCGCGCTCGGGCGGCGGCGAGGAACACCTCGCTGATGTCCACCCCATGCCCGGTCGTGCCGAACTCCTGCGCCCAGCGGCAGAGCATCTCGCCTTTGCCGCAGGCCAGGTCGAGGATCCTGGTCCCGCTGGTCACATGGGCGGCTAGGCCCAAGGCCATCAGCTTGTCGTCGGTGAACGGGTTGATGATCCGGTGGTCGGCCTCGGCGATCTCGTGCAGCTGCAGGTAGCTGAAGGGTTCCACGCCGGCCAGCCTGCCCGTGCCGGCGCGCGGCTGCGACCGAGTTCCGGCCTACCCTCGGCCGGGTGAGCCTCCGGTCGCTGTCGCCCGCCCGCCGGCGGCTGGTCGTGATGCTGCTCGCTGTCGTCGTGGTCGTCGCCCTGGTCGTGGGCGGCGGGTTCGCCGTACGAGCGCTGACCGACGGCGCGACACCGGTGGCGCAGGATCGGCCGGGACCGGTCCTGCTGGTACCCGGCTACGGCGGATCGACCAACGCCCTCGAGGTGCTCGCCGCCGCGCTGCGTTCGGATGGCCGGGATGCTGTGGTGGTGGCGCTCGCAGGCGACGGGACCGGCGACCTGCGCGCGCAGGCCGAGGTCCTCGCCGTCGCCGCTGAGGCTGCGCTGTCGCGGACCGGCGCGGAGTCGGTCGACGTCGTGGGGTACTCCGCGGGCGGCGTCGTGACCCGGCTGTGGCTTCGGGAGTACGGAGGGGCGGCGCAGGCTCGGCGCGTGGTGACCCTGGGTTCGCCGCACCATGGGACGACCATCGCCGGACTGGCCGAGTCGGTCGTCCCGGACCAGTGCCCGGAGGCCTGTCGGCAACTGGTTCCCGACAGCGACCTGCTGCGCTCGCTGAACGCGGGCGACGAGACGCCGGACGGACCGGCGTACGTGTCGATCTGGACGACGCAGGACGAGACGGTGACCCCGCCGGACTCCTCCCGGCTCGAGGGCGCGCTCAACCTCGTCGTCCAGGACATCTGCGCCGGCGCGGCGGTGACCCACGGGGAGCTGCCCACCGACCCACTCGTCGGCGCGATGGTGGCGCTGCAGCTCGGGGCCGGGCCGCTAACAGATCTCGACGCCAGCGACTGCCAGCGCCTCAGCTGAAGCTGTCCGAGCCGGTCCGACGGGACCGAGCCGTCTGCGCGGTGAACAGGTAGAACGCCAGCACCAACCAGCCGGCCCCCACGGCGGCCTCCAGCGACAGTTCGGCCAGCCAGGGTTCGTCGGCCAGGGCACTGCGCACGGCGAGCAAGCCGTGGGTGGCCGGCAACACCGACCCGATCACGTCCAGCACCGGCAGGGTCCCGCGGGGGATGAACGCTCCCGAGCAGAGGATGACCAGGTACATCGCGGCGTTGTAGATAGCCACCTCGGCGCGCTTCCCGACGCAGAACGAGGCGGTGGCCAGCCCCATCGCCGACATCGTCAACGCGATGACCAGGTACATCGGCAGCAGCGGGACCAACTCCAGCATGGTCCGCCACTGCCCACTCAGGAGCCCGGCGGCGACGAACGCGACGAGCATCTCCACGACAGACATCGCGAGCTGCGCTACCCCGCGGCCGAAGAACACCAGCGTCGGAGGGGTCAACCCCGCGAGCAGGCGTGAGTACGTGCCGGCGTACTTGTCGTCCACCGGTACGTCGGACATTCCGGCCAGGCCGCCCAGGGTGAGCACCGTGGCGACCGCACCGACGTAGGCGAACCGGGCGCCCTCGTCGCCGGCGGCCACGAAGCCGAGCAGCACCCAGAACACGGTCTGGAAGATCAGCCGCGGCCAGATCGCCGCGAGCACGATCCGCGGCGGGTTGTCCGCGCGGTACTGCAGGAACCCGAAGCGGACGATCCGGCCGGCCCGCCACCAGCGCTCGGCGGCGTACTCAGGTGAGGTCAAGGGTCCCCTCCCGCCGCGACCGGTCGACGATGCCGCCGAACAGGCCGATGCCGGCCGCGGCGTAACCCACAGTCAGGACCACGGCATACCCCAGCGCCGCCAGGTTCGGCGAACCGGCCGCGCTGGTGACGAGGTACTCCTGCAGCCAGCGCAGGCTGATCAGCGCGGACACCCAGGTCAGGGGTGGCGGGAGGATCTCCGGCGGGATGAGCATGCCGCCGAGCAGGATCACCGGGAAGGTCAGGAAGGCCGTGACCTGGGGGCCGTACCGGGTGAGAACGAACACCGAGCCGATCAGCAGCCCGACCGCCGAACCGGAAGCCAGCAGGACGGCGAAGCCGAGCAGCAGCCAGCCGGGATTGGCCAGCGATACCGGTTGGCGTAACGCCACCAGCGTGACGGCCAAGGTGGCGAGCGCCCAGACGGTCGAGAGCAGGGAGGCACCCAACCCCTTGCCGAGCACGATGAGCCGCGCGTCGACGAGGCCGGCCAGGGCGCGGGCCAGGGTTCCCATCGCACGTTCCCGGCGGAGCACGCTGGCCGAGCCCCACGCGGTGGCCGACCACGACACCGACAGCGCTACACCGACGGCAACCCGCGTGCCGGCCTCGGCCGAGCGGTCCGCCGAGGGCAGCAGCGCGACGAGCAAGAACACGATCGGCTGGAAGATCGTGACGCCGATGATGATCCAGGCGGTCCGGATCTCGGCCATCTGCAGCCGGGCACAGACCAGCATGACCTCGGCGCCGCGTAGGACGCGGCGGCCTTGATCGGTCACGGACGCCGCGCCGAGAGCGTGGCGAAGGCCTCCTCGAGCCGCGCCGGGCGTACGTCGATGTCCTGGATCTGCACGTCGTCGACGAGCCGGCCCAGCGCGCCGAACAGGTCTCCGCTCCACTCGCGAAGCTTGAGCACCAGCGTGGACAGCTCCCCCTCGTGCGTATGCCGGTCCACGGCCGCACCGGCTGGCAGCGAGCGGGCCAGGTCGAGCGCACCGCGGTAGGTCAGGGTGACCACGGCGGCGTACCCGGCGAGTCCGGCGAACTTCCGCAGCGGGAGGTCGGCGGTGACCCGCCCCTGGTCCAGCATCACCACCCGATCGGCCAGCCGTTCGACGTCCAGCAGCAGGTGGCTTGTCAGCAGGATGCTCGTGCCCTCGCGGCGCAGCTGGTGGATGGTTTCGCGTAGCCGATCGGCCTCCAGCGGGTCGAGGCCGACGGTGGGTTCGTCCAGGAGCAGCACCTGCGGCCGCGACAGCAGGCCGATCGCGACGTGCAGGCGCTGGCGCATCCCCTTGGAGTACGTCTCCACCCGCCGGTCGGCCGCGTCGGCGAGATTCACCTGGTCGAGCATCAGCGGGATCCGCTCCCGCAGGTCGCGCCGGGAGACGCCGGCCAGCATGCCGAAGAACGCCAGGTTCTCCCGGCCACTGATCCGGTTGTAGAGGCCGCGGTCGCCACCGAGGATGACGCTCATCGAGGTCCGGACGCCGCGGGTGTCGGCGACGACGTCGTATCCCATCACCCGGGCGGCCCCGCTGCTCGGCAGGAGCAGGGTGGCCAGAATCTTCGTCAGCGTCGTCTTGCCGGCTCCGTTGACACCGAGCAGGCCGACGACCTCGCCGAGTCCCACGACGAAGGACACGTCCTCGAGGGCCTGCAGTTGCTTACCGCCCGAGATGGGAAAGGTGCGGCCGACCGCCTCGACCTCGACCGCGTGCTCCATCGCCACCCCCGCAAGGGCACGTTAGTCGACGCGCCGCAGGCAAGGTCAGCTCGTGATGTCCTTGGTGGTGAAGTTCGCCCAGGCCGCACCGAGAAAGACGACGACGTACACCGCCTGCAGGCCGATGCCGCGCACGATGTCCCGCCAGAAGATCGGGTCGCGGAACAGGTCCACGAACGCCAGCCAGTAGCGGGTGGGCAGGTAGGGCTGCAAGGTCTGCGCCGCATCCAACGTCAAGAGCAGGGACGAGGCGATGAGGAACGCCAACGCGCCCAACGCCGCCGCCAGCGGCGAATCGGTCATCGTCGACAGCAGCAGGGCGATCGCCGCGACGCCCAGCATCGACAGCGTGATGTAGCCGATCGCGAGCAACGTCCGTACCGCCACCTGAGCCGGGGTCAGCACCGTGCCCGACACGCTGGCCGCCAGCGCCTGGTCGCCGAGCAGCACGGAGCCGACGACGTAAGCCACCGCCGCGACCACGACCACCGCGAGCAGGACGAACGCGATCACCGCGACCAGCTTGGCCACCAGCAGCCGGGTCCGGCTGACCGGGCGCACGAGCAGGTAGCGCAGCGTCCCCTGTTGCGCCTCCCCCGCCACCGAGTCCCCGGCCACGACGGCCACGGCCACCGGCAGGAACAGCGGCAGGATGATCGCCAAGGCGGCCAATGGGAACAGCGTCCCGTCGGCCAGTACTGCGGACAGGAACGCCGGACCGCTTCCCGGTCGCGGCCCGAGGTCGGTCAGCGCGAGAAGTACGGCGACCAGCGTCGGCAGCGCGTTGAGCAGCAGGATCGTCACCCAGGTCCGCGGCCGCCGCAGCGTCTTGACCAGCTCGGTCCGGATCATGCCGCCTCGCCGGAGGCAAGTGGCTCGGCGGTCCGGATCACGACACCCCGACCTGATGGTCCGGGTGCTCCGTGGCGGCGAGGACGACCTGCTCCAGCGTCCGCCGTTCCGGACCGAGTTCCCGGACCCGCACGCCGTCCGCGACGAGCAAGGCGTTCAGGGCCGCCGGGTCCGCGCCACGCACGATCAGCCGCTCGCCCTCGCGGTGCTCGACCCGCCCGTCCAGCAGCACGTGGGCCCGCTCGTGGTCCGGCGTGTGTACAACGGTGCGCCCGGTCGGCCGCTGCAACGAGGCCAGTGAGTCCTGCAGCACGAGCCGTCCCCGGTCGAGCACACCGACGCGGGTGCACAGTTGCTCGACCTCGGCCAGCAGGTGACTGGACAGGAACACCGTCGTACCGCGACGGTGCAACCCCTGAATCAGCTCGCGGATCTCCCGGATCCCTTGCGGGTCGAGGCCATTCGTCGGCTCGTCGAGCACCAGCAGCTCCGGCTGGCGAAGCAGGGCCGCGGCCAGGCCGAGCCGTTGGCGCATGCCGAGCGAGTACGCCTTGACCGGGCGCCGGCCGACCGCGGCCAGCCCGACCTGTTCCAACACCGCATCGATCCGCGTCGACCGGCTCCGCCGTGTGCCGCCGGTCCCGCTGGAGTCCAGCAACGCGAGGTTCGCCCGGCCGGACAGGTGCCCGTACGCCGCCGGCCCCTCGACGAGCGCGCCCACTCGCGGCAGGACGGCGCGACCCGCCCGGGGCATCCGCCGGCCGAGCAGATCGACCGACCCGCTGGTGGCCAGGACCAGGCCCAGCACCATCCGCACCGTCGTCGTCTTGCCGGACCCGTTCGCGCCGAGGAAGCCGTAGATGTCGCCCGGTTGCACGTCCAGGCTGACCCCGTCGACAGCGAGGATCCCGCCGTACCGCTTGGTCAGCTGTGTTGTGGTGATCACCGGTCGGGCACCGGGATCTGCCGTACCTCCGCTGCCGCGGCAGCCAGGGTCGCCGCATCGACCGTCCCGGCGATCAACCAGCTGCTGCGTTCCCGGCTGCCCGGGGTCAGCAGGAGGCCGATCGGCCCGGCCGAGACGTAGACGCCGTTCTCGTCGATCACGGCACCGGGCGTCCCCTCGAGCTGGTCACGCAGCGGTCGCGACAGGTCGTCCCAGACCGCGGCGGCGGTCAGCAGGGTGACACCGCGTCCGTACTGACCGAGCGATCCGATGCTGACCAGCCCGCTGCGCCGAGCCAACCCGGCCAGCTCGTCCGGCGTGACCGCGGGCGCGAACTGGTTGGCCGCCTCCGCGACGTCGATCACCTCGGTGAAGCTGAGATCGACCCCCGGCGGCGTGACGAACCAGGTCGCCTCGGGGTCCGGTGCGCCCGGCGTGAACTCCAGGAACCGGCTGCGCACCGCGGCGACGGTCGCGTCCGCCCCGTAGACCTCGACCTTCAGCGGGACCCCGGTGGACGGGTCCACCCACACGTCGACCCGATCGATCGTGGTGCGCTCGTCAGAGGGGACCAGCCGCAGCCCGAGGGCGTCCCGGCCGGCGATCCGTTCCGCGGGCAGCCGGCTGACCTCCTCGGCGCCGGCCTCGGAGAGCAATCGCTGGCCCAGGGCGGAGGGCAGCAGGTCAGCGGCCCGCGGCAGGCGCACGACCGGATCGGCGGCGAGCGTGGCGCTGGAGTCCTCGTAGTTCCACAGCACGCTGGCGCCGGAGCGGTGGAACACGCCGGTCTCACCCGTCGCGGTCAGCTCGTCGACCCGCCAGTCGTCGGGTCCCGCCCACCAGGCGCGCAGCCGCGAACGTTCCCCGAACAGGTCGACGAGATCGGTGAAGTCCTGGGTCACCGGGAGGACGAGACCACCCACGGTTTCGGCGTACCCGGTGAACGCCACTTCGTCCGACGATCGCACGGAGGCCAGCAACTCCGACGCGGTGACGTCGGACTCGGTGGCCGGCAACGCGGCGAGGACCGGCGGGATGCTGCCCAGCAGGAGTACGCCGAGGGCGACGACGAGCCAGCGCTGCCAGCCCTTCACCCTCGTACGCCGTACGCCACGTCTCACCGTACGTCGGGAGACCCCCGGTGGTTCAGGCTCGGAGCAACCCGTCGGAGATGATCTTGCGCTGGATCTCCGACGTGCCCTCGAAGATCGTGGTCAGCCGGGCGTCGCGCCAGTAGCGCTCGACGGCGTACTCGGTCGTGTAACCGTTGCCGCCGAAGATCTGCAGGGCCTGGCTGGTCACCCGTTCGGCGGTTTCCGAGGCCACCAGCTTGGCCTGCGCGGCATCGACGTCGGCCGGTTCGTCGGCGTCGACCAGCCAGGCCGCGTGGTACCAGAGCTGCCGGGCCGCCTCCACCTCGGCGGCCATCGTCGCGAGCATGAACCGGATGGCCTGCTGCTCGGCGATGGGCTGGCCGAACTGGATCCGCGCCTGGGCGTACGCCGTCGCGTCCTCGAGGGCGCCGCGGGCCACGCCGACAGCGCGGGCCGCGGTCTGCACCCGCGCGACGTTCAGCCAGCGCAGGCTCTCCTTGAACCCCTGGCCCTCGTCCTGCCCGGTGTCCTGCAGTGCGTCGGCCGGCAGCCGCAGCCCGTCGAGCTCCAGTTGCCACGTGGTGAGGCCGAAGTAGCCGATCTTTTCGATCACCGTGCCCGTGATGCCGCGCGGGAACGCGTCGCGCTCCTTCTCGACGAGGAAGATCTCCAGCCCGTCGGCGCGGCGGTCGCCCGAAGGCTCGCGGGTCCGGGCCATCAGGTGGATGAAGTCGGCCGCCTTGGCGTTGCCGACCCAGCGCTTCGTGCCGGTCACGACCCACTCGTCGCCGTCCCGTACGGCGGCGCACTCGACGTTCGCCAGGTCCGAGCCGGCCCGCGGCTCGGAGAAGGCGATCGCGCCGATCCAGGAGCCGGAAGCGCTGCGACGCAACAGTTCTATCCGTCGATCGGGGTCGGCTGAGGCACAGCCGGTGGCGTTGCCACGCGCGATGATGCTGCCCACGCTCAGCCAGGCGCGAGCGAGTTCCTCGGAGACCAGGCAGTACTCGAAGACCCCGAGCCCCAGCCCGCCGTACTCCTCCTCGATCAGGATGCCGAAGTAGCCGAGGTCGGCGATGCGCTCCTGCAGCGCGCGCGGGATGTCCTCGCGCTTGGGGTCCAGCTCGTTGGCGACCGGCAGCACCTCGTCCATCGCGAAGGTGCGCGCCGCGTCCTGCAGCGCACGGCGTTCGGCGGTGAGATAGGCGCTCGCGGTCGGCGCCAGCGTGACCACGCCGTCGAGGTTGTGCTTCGTCCAGGCGGCCACGTCCGGACCCTAGCTGCGGGTGAGCTCACCCCACGCTCGGACGGCGTAGCGCAGGTAGACCACGCCGTTGCCGAAGCGCCGCTGCTCCACCAGGTCCAGCCGGATCCGGACGTCGGCGGGGAAGAACGGTGTGCCGCCGCCGACTACGACCGGCATGAGGAACTGGCGGAACTCGCCGACCAGCCCGGCCCGGATCGCGACCGCGGCCAGCTCCGCCCCGGCGATCGAGACGTCGCGGTCTGCGGCGGCCAGGAGTTCCCGGACCGCCTCCGGATCGAAGTCCCGCTCGAGGCGCGTCCCGGCGGTCGACGCCGCGTGCAGCGTCCTGGAGTACACGACCTTGTCAGCGGCCTGCCAGATGTTGGTGAAGTCGCGGATATGGTCGGGCTGGTCCGGCTCGGTGTGCGCGGTCTCCCAGTAGCGCATGACCTCGTACAGGCGTCGCCCGTAGAGGTACGTCCCGACCGGCCGTTCGAGATCGTTCACGAAAAGGTGAACCTCCTCGTCCGGCCCGGCCCAGTCGAAGTTGCCGTCCGCGTCGGCGAGGTAGCCGTCCAGCGAGGTGATCCCCGTGTAGATCAACGTGGCCATGCCCCACGCTAGCCAGGGCCGGACGCCGGCGGACGCTCACTAGGGTCAGCGGTGTGGTCCGTGCCCGCGCCGGCGAGTCCCGGCTCGCCGGCCCGCATTACCTGCTGACGGCGCGCGCTTCGAGCAGGCAGTCCGCGTCGCCGGCTACCGCTGGGTAGTGGTCGAGCTGGACGTGAACAACTACATCGCCTCGCCCGACACGCTGCACCCCCACCCCACCGACGTCGCACGGAAGGTCAACAGATGAGCGAGACGACGCACCTGATCGGTCTTCTGCTGGGGACCGAGGAGGACTGGCCGACGGCGTTCGAGTCCATCGTGCGCCGGCTCGGGCCGGTGACGGACTCCACCGAGACCGCGCATCGGTACGACGTCGAGCGGGTCACCGTGGAGCCGTTCAACCTGCGTCAGAAGCCGCGCTACGACCTGGTCATCGACCGGCTGGCGTACTGGTACTACCACCCGCGCGAGTGGTTGAAGAAGGCCGCGCTGATGGACGACCTCTACCTGCTGAACAGCCCGTTCACGTTCCAGAGCATGGAGAAGCACGCGGCGTACTGCGCCATGATGCGGTTGGGCCTCAAGGTGCCCGAGACGGTACTGGTGCCCTACAAGAATCCACCCGACCACGCGAAGTACGCCTTCACCGCCCAGCGCTACAACCGGCCCTTCGACCTCGATGCGGTCGCCGAGAGCATCGGCTACCCGATGTTCATGAAGCCCTACGACGGCGGGGCCTGGGTCGGGGTCACCCAGATCCGCAACCCAGCCGAACTGCACCGCGCGTACGACGAGTCCGGCCAGCGGCTCATGCACCTGCAGAAGGCCGTGTCCGGCTTCGACGTCTTCGCCCGCAGCCTGTCGATCGGCGCGGAGACCATGGTCATGAAGTTCGACCCCGACCAGCCGATGCACGCCCGCTACTCGGTCACCCACAACTTCCTCGACGCCGAGGTGGGCGACGAGGTGGTGACGATCGGGCGGCTGGTCAACGCGTTCTTCCGCTGGGAGTTCAACTCGTGCGAGACGCTGATCAAGGACGGCGTGGTCGCGCCGATCGACTACGCGAACGCCTGCCCCGACGTGGCCATCACGAGCCTGCACTACTACTTCCCGTGGGCGATGAAGGCACTGGTCAAGTGGGCCGTCTTCTGCACGGTCACCGGCCGCAAGGCGCGCTACGACCTGGACACCCGACGCTACTTCGACGTGGCCGACCGCGACGACCTGTCCTACGAGGAGAAGATCTCGGCGTACCGGCAGCTCGCGGACAGCTACTTCGAAACCGAGCGGTACGCCGACTTCTGCGCCTCCCGGCTGGCCAACCTCGACGAGGTGGTCGTGGACTGGCTGGATTCTTTGGAGTTCGACCGGCTGCTGGTGGAGACGGTGCAGACGACGTTCCCGGCGCACGAGCACGACCACTTCGTCGCGCACTACCGCGGCCTGCTGGCCGTCTCGGCCAAGGACGCCCGCACCGCGTTGGGCTGACGGCGTCTCAGAAGGAGTCACCCGTGTCCCCAGCGGGCCGCTACCCTCCGCGGGTCGAGGAGGCAAGCCGGTGACGGACAGCACGAACGGGCATCAACCCGAGGCACCCACGCCGACCAGCGTGCGCCGGATGGACGGGGCCGAGGCGGCCGAACTGGCCGGGCTCGCCACGGTCTTCGAGGACCTGCAGTTCGTGCTGCGCTGTTGTGAGCACCTCGTGACCGCGCTGAACGCCCCGGTCACCGGTCCGGTGCAGGTGCAGACCGACACCGCGCTGGTCGAGGCGCTGTGGACCGGCGCCCTCATTGGGTACGTGCGCTGCTTCTCCGGACAGACCAAGCTCTTGACCGACGCCGACCTGAACGACCTCGAGCTGGAGGGCGACGTGCAGGAGCTGCACGCCGCGCTGAAGAAGCTGCGCGACGCCTTCGCCTCTCGGCACGTCAACCCGCGTGAGTCCTTCACGATCGGCGTCGCACAAGGCTCGGACGGCCGCGCGACCGGTGTCGCAGTGACCTCGACACCGACGCCCCCCGTCGATGACGCCACGGTGCGCCTGCTCGGGCGGATCGCCTACGCGCTGTCCGCGCTGGTGGATGCCCGGATGCAGCGGGTTCAGAACGCCGTACTCGGCGTGGCTGCAGCCATGACCCCGGACCAGCTTGGCCGACTGCCGCTGGTGCACCTGACGCCCGACGCATAGCGCCGTCCCGGATCGTGACGTGACAGGGGATCACCCCGGGTTGCATGGTTAGTTACATGACCAGTGAACCAGTGGACCGCTGATGGAGGACGGCCGGCCGATCTTCCTCCAGATCGCGGAGCTGATCGAGAATTCGATCATCGACGGTTCGCTCGGCGAGGAGCACCAGGTGCCCTCGACCAACGAGCTTGCCGCCTTCCACCGGATCAACCCCGCCACGGCGGCGAAGGGCATCAACCAGCTCGTCGCCGAGGGCACCCTCTACAAGAAACGAGGCATCGGAATGTTCGTGTCAGCGGGCGCGGCGGCCCAGCTGCGGGACCGACGTCGGCAGCAGTTCGCGACGTCGTACGTCGAACCGCTGTTGGCTGAGGCGCGCAAGCTCGGGCTCGGCGCCAGCGAGGTCAAGGCGATGATCGACACGCATGCGGAGGTCCGGGCATGACTGCGGCGATCAGCGTGGCCAACCTGACCAAGCGATACGGCGACGTACTGGCTCTGGACCAGGTCAGCGTCGACGTGGCCGAGAACACCGTGTGCGGGCTGCTGGGCCGCAATGGCGCGGGCAAGACCACCGTGATGCAGATCCTCACCGGACAGAACTGGCAGGCCAGCGGCGACGTCGCGATATTCGGCCGGCCGCCGTTCGAGAACGAGGCAGTGCTGCGCGACGTCTGCTTCGTGAAGGAGAGCCAGCGCTACCCCGACGTGTCGCGGTGAAGAAGCTGTCCCGCGGCATGCTCTCGGCGGTCGGCATCATCGTCGGCCTGGCCTCGCGGCCCGGCTCACCCTCTTCGACGAGCCGTACCTCGGCCTGGACGCGGTGGCCGGCAGCTGTTCTACGACCGGCTGCTGGCCGACGTCGCCGAGCATCCGCGCACCGTGCTGCTGTCCACGCACCTCATCGACGAGGTCAGCGATCTGCTGGAGCACGTGGTGCTCATCGACCGCGGGCGCATCCTGCTCGCCGGGTCGGCCGACGACCTGCGCGGACGCGCGATCACGGTGACCGGCCCGACCGCAGCGGTCGACCGGTTCGCGGCGCCGCACGACGAACTGCACCGCGAGCAGCTCGGCGGGGTGAGCCGGGTGATGGTCGCCGGCGCCCTGACCAAGGCAGATCACGCGATGGCCGGCGCACTCGGCCTGGACGTCGAAGCGGTGTGTCCCTACGACAGCTCGTGGTCCGGACGACCACGCGGCGGAAGGAGAACGCAAGATGAACCGGACCTTGGCGGTCCTGCGGATCTGCGCGGTCAACTGGCCGGCCGCGGTGGCCTGGCCCTGGGGCATCCTGGCCTCGGCGTTCGCCATCAACCTGGCCATCTTCGCCGTCGCCGCCGAGTCGGACTCGGGAGAAGGCACCACCGGTGGCCTGCTGTCGATCTACATCGTGGCGCGGTCTTCTTCCTGCAGCTGTTCACCCAGTCCCTGCCCTTCCTGCTCGGCCCAGGCGTGACCCGCAAGCGCTTCTTCACCAGCGTCGCGCTGGCCGCCGTACTGCAGGCCCTCACCTACGGCGTCGTACTGACCGCCTTGGAACGCCTGGAGAGCGCCACCGGCGGTTGGGGCCTGGACCTGCGCTTCTTCGGCGTCCCGTTCCTCACCGTCGGCAACCCGCTGCTGCAGACCCTGTGTACGCCGGACCGTTCCTGCTCATGGCCTTCGCCGGCGCGCTGATCGGCGTCACGTACACGCGCTGGGGCCCGCGCGGGCTGTACGTCCTGACTCCGGGCGCGGTGCTCGTCGTCGGCGGCGCGGTGTTCCTGCTCACCTGGCAGGACGGCTGGCCTGCGTTCGGTCGGTGGTTCGCCGACAGCTCGGCCCTGGCGCTGTTCAGCGGCTGGCCGGTGCTGGCCGCGGCCGCGCTGGCCGTGGTGAGCTTCGGGATCGTCGGCCGTACGCCGGCCTAGGGCCGCGGTCGGAAACGTCGTTGACGCCGCTCGGACCATGACGGTGATGAGCGCGACCAAGATGCATGCCGACGAGATCGGGGCCGACGTCCCGCTCGTGCGTCGCTTGCTCGCCGCACAGTTCCCGCACTGGGCCGGGCTGCCGATCGAGCCCGTCGCGTCGTACGGCACCGATCACCACATCTATCGGCTCGGTGACCACCTGGCCGCGCGGCTTCCCCGTATCGAATGGGCCACCGGACAAGCGGCGAAAGAGGCGCGGTGGCTGCCGGTGCTCGCGCCGCACCTGCCGCTCGCGCTTCCACGTCACGTGGCGATGGGGCATCCGGCCGAGGGCTATCCCTTCGACTGGTCGGTGTACGAGTGGTTGCCCGGCGAGAACGCCAACGGCACGATCGACGACCTGGATCAGGCGGCCGTCGACCTCGCCGCGTTCATCCGCGCCCTGCGCGAGGTCGATGTCGCCGATGCACCTCCGCGCCCACCGCAGGCTCGCGGCGGACCACTCGCCGAATCCCACGCGCAGGTTCGTCGCTCGATCGCGCACCTCGGCGACCGCATCGACGGCGCCGCGGTCCTGCGTGCATGGCAGGAGTCGCTCGAGGCCCAGGAATGGGAGGGCGCGGGGGTGTGGGTGCACGGCGACCTCCTGCCAGGCAACCTGCTCGTCGTCAACGGTCGCCTGTCGGCGGTCATCGACTTCGGCGGCCTCAACGTCGGCGATCCCGCGTGCGACCTGCAGCCGGCGTGGAACGTCTTCGCCGGGGCGAGCCGCGTGCGGTTCCGAGCCGAACTCGATGTCGACGACGCGTCATGGTTGCGGGGCCGCGGCTGGGCGCTCTCCCAGGCGGTGTCAGCGCTCGCGTACTACTGGGACACCAACCCCGGAATGACGCGGCAGGCCGGACACGCGCTGGCCCACGTTCTCGCGGAAAGCTGCGGTGACCCGGGCACCTGATGGCAGGGGGCGGCGGGGGATCAGAAGTCGATCCGCATCACCGCCCGTCGCAGGGTCGGACGGCTGACCTCGGTGAAGCCGGCGGCGGCGAACACGCCCTCGGTGCCGACGTGGAGCTCTTCTGAGATCGCGTTCTTCGTGGTCATGGGGTAGCCCTCGAGGGCGCGGGCGCCGCGCTCGCGGGCGAAGTCCACCGCGGCTCGCGCGAGGGCCCGGCTGACGCCGTGCTTCCGGAAGCCCGCGCGGGTGAACAAGCAGGTCACGGCCCAGACGCTGTCGTCGGTCTTGTCCTCCGCGCGATCCGCCCAGGGGACGCGGTTGTTGCGCACCAGGCCTGCGTAGGCGGTGCGCGGCTCGACCGCGCACCAGCCGGCGGGCTCGCCGTCGAGGTAGGCGACGAGGCCGCTGGTCGTGTCGGACTCCGGATGGCCGCAGTCGGTCTGCTCGCGCAGGCGGCCGGCGCGTTCCTCGGCGGGAAACCCGGCGAAGAACTCCCGCGGCCGCAGCTTGTACCGCTGGCACTGGCACCTGGACGCCGGGCCGCGCGTGCCGAAGACCGTCTGCAGGTCTTCCCAGCTCGCCTCGTTGGCGGGCCGGACAGAGATGGCAGGTTTCGTTGCCGTCACGCGCCCGATTCTGCAGGGTCGAACGGGCCGACCGGCCGACTACCGCTAGCCCGGTTGCAGGCTGTCAGGACCGAGGACATGCCAGTCCTGCACCCGGAACTCGCTGGGGTGCGAGCCGTCCACCAGCACATCCGGGTAGCGCCGTTCGACCACACCGTCCCGGGTCGCGCCCGACAGCCCGACCGTGAGCTGCTGCGCCGATCCGCCGGTATCCAGGGCGAACGTCGTCAGGTCGGGGCCGGCGCTCAGGATCAGCGCCGCACTGTTGCTGGACCGCAGGCCGGTCACCGTCAACGCGCGGACCCTGACCGGGGGCGCCGGCAACGACATCCTGCTGCCC
>JACCSC010000217.1 GCA_013813215.1 Geodermatophilaceae bacterium
GTGGATCGAGTACGAGGCAAGGTTGCGTTCATCACGGGGGCGGCCCGCGGACAGGGCCGCAGTCACGCGGTGCGGTTGGCCGAGGAGGGTGCGGACATCATCGCGGTGGACACCTACACCGACTACGAGACCGTGTCGTACCCGATGAGCACCGCCGACGACATGGCCGAGACGGTCAGCCAGGTCGAGGCGCTGGATCGGCGGATCGTGGCCGCCGAGGCCGACGTCCGGGATCCGGCCGCGCTCAAGGCGGCCGTCGACGACGGTGTCGCCCAGCTGGGCAGGCTCGACATCGTCTGCGCCAACGCTGGCATCTGCACCGTGCAGCCATGGGACGAGACGACCCCGCAGATCTGGCAGGACACGATCGACACCAACCTCACCGGCGTGTGGAACACCTGCGTGGCGGCCATTCCGCATCTGCGCGAGTCCGGAGGCGGGTCGATCATCATCACCAGCTCCACCGCGGGCATCAAGGGGCTGCCGTGGCTCGCGCCGTACGTCGCGGCCAAGCACGGCGTCGTCGGCATCGCCCGCAGCCTGGCCAACGAATTGGCCTCCGAGCGCATCCGGGTCAACACGGTGCATCCGACCGGTGTGGACACGCCGATGGTGGCCGGCCTCGGCGGCGTGACGCAGTTCATCGAGCGCAGTCCAGAACTCGGCCCGATGTTCATGAACACGTACCCGGTGGAGATCGTCGACGCCGTCGACATCAGCAACGCCGTGCTGTTCCTCGCCTCCGAGGAGTCCCGCTACGTCACCGGGCTGATGATGACCGTCGACGCCGGCAACACGATTCGCTGAGGAGGTACACCGATGGGCAGGGTGGAAGGCAAGGTCGCGTTCGTGACCGGCGCGGCGCGCGGACAGGGCCGCAGCCACGCCGTACGGCTGGCGGAGGAGGGCGCGGACATCATCGCCGTCGACCTCTGCGCCGAGGTCCGCGGGATGGGGTACCCGGCGGCGACCCCTGACGATCTGGCCGAAACCGTCGGCCTGGTCGAGGCGTTGGACCGCCGGATCGTGGCCACGCAGGCCGACGTACGGGACTACGACGCGCTGCGCCAGGCCTTGGACGACGGCGTCGCGCAACTCGGCCGGCTGGACATCGTCGCCGCGAACGCCGGGATCGGCAGCCTGGCGTACGCCGCGCAGGACATCAGCGACGAGATCTGGCAGGACATGATCGACGTCAACCTGACCGGCGTCTGGCACACGACCAAGGCCGCCACCTCTCACCTGGTCAGCGGTGGCCGCGGCGGAGCCATCGTGATCACCAGCTCGGCGGCCGGCCTCAAGGGCTACGCCAACATCGCCCACTACTCCTCGGCCAAGCACGGGCTCGTGGGTCTGATGCGCACGCTCGCCGCGGAGCTGGGGCCGCACAACATCCGGGTCACGAGTATCCACCCCACGCAGGTCGCCACCGACATGATCCTGAACGACAGCACCTACCGGCTGTTCGTACCGGACCAGGAGAACCCGACCGAAGACGACTTCCGCGCCGCTTCGCAGCTGATGCACATGCTGCCCATCCCCTGGGTGGAATCGGTGGACATCTCCAACGCCCTGCTGTTCCTCGCCTCGGACGAGGGCCGCTACATCACCGCCGTGGCACTGCCGGTCGATGCCGGGGTCACCCAGCACTGAAAGGGCGCCAACGCTGAAAGGGAGAAAGTCATGGGACGAGTAGACGGCAAGGTCGCCTTCATCACCGGCGCCGCCCGGAGCCAGGGCCGCAGTCACGCGCTGCGGCTGGCCCAGGAGGGCGCGGACATCATCGCGGTCGACCTGTGTGACGACGTGGAGAGCGTCCGCGACTTCTACCCGGGTGCCACCGCGGAGGACCTGACCGAGACGGTGCGCCAGGTCGAGGAGCTCGATCGGCGGATCGTGGCCAGCCAGGCCGACGTCCGCGACCAGACCGGGCTGTCGCAGGCGCTGGCCGACGGGGTGGCCCAGCTGGGCCGGGTCGACATCGTCTGCGCCAACGCCGGCATCTTCACCCAGGGCGCTGCTGACGAGATCGACGAGAGCTCGTGGCGGGACATGATGGACGTCAATCTGACCGGGGTGTGGCGCACCTGCAAGGCGGCCATCCCACACCTGATCGAGGGCGGTCGGGGCGGGTCGATCATCATCACCAGCTCCGGCGCCGGGTTCAAGGGCACGCCCAACACCGCCCACTACACGTCGACCAAGCATGCAGTCGTCGGCCTGATGCGCACCCTGGCCAACGAGTTGGCGCCGCACTTTATCCGGGTCAATACCGTCCACCCGACGGCCGTTGACACGATCATGATCCAGAACGAGCGGACCTGGGGGTTGTTCCGGCCGGATCTCGAGCACCCCACCAGGGAGGACGCGGCGGACGGGTTCGCGACGCTGAACGCGTTGCCGATCCCGTGGGTGGAGCCGGTCGACATCTCCAACGCGGTGCTGTTCCTGGCCTCCGACGAGGCGCGCTACATCACCGGCGTGGCGCTGCCCGTCGATGCGGGCATGTCCATCAAGTGACCCGCGTCACCGCCTCTCCGGGCCTGGAGGTCGCCGAAGCGCGTGACCGGATCGCCGAGCACCTGGTCGGCCGGGCCCGGGAGCTGGATCTCGTGCTCGCGGCCGTGGCCGCGGGTCGGGACATCCTGCTGGAGGGTCCGCCCGGGACCAGCAAGACGACGCTGCTGCGGGCGATCACCGGCGAGTGGGGGATCCCGCTGCTGTTCGTTGAGGGCAACGCCGACTTGACGCCTGCTCGGCTGGTCGGTCACCACAACCCGGCCCGGGTGTTGCGCGAGGACTACAGCGCGGACAACTTCGTCGCGGGGCCCTTGGTGGAGGCGATGCGCTCGGGCGGGTTCCTGTACATCGAGGAGTTCAACCGGGCGCCCGAGGACACGGTCAACACCCTGCTCACCGCGATGGCCGAGCGGCTGATCGCCGTACCGCGGGTCGGCGTCGTCAGGGCCGAGCCGACGTTCCGGGTCGTCGCGTCGATGAACCCGTTCGACAACGTCGGTACGGCGCGGCTGTCGACGTCGGTGCACGACCGGCTGTGCCGGCTGGCCGTCGACTACCAGGACGCGGCGGCCGAGGAGGCCATCGTCGCCTGGCGGACGGCGCCGGACGAGCGGAGGCCGAGTGAGGGCGAAACGTGCTCCCGGCTGTGCGCGGACTGTGTAGCGGTGACCCGGGCGACCCGCTCGCATCCGGAGATCCGCCAGGGCAGCAGCGTGCGGGGCGCGATCGATTCCGTCCTCATCGCCCGGCAACTCGCCGCGCTGCGCCGGCAGTCGCTCGAGGGCGACGAGCCGACGTACCAGGACGTGGTGTACGACGCCATGGTGGTCGCGTTGTCGGGGCGGGTCCAGCTCGACGAGACGTCGGAGTGCACGCCGGAGCAGGTGCTCCGCGAGATCTGGGAGGACCACTTCGTGCTGCAGCCGGCGGCCGCGTCGCCCGGTTGAAGGGAGGTCGAGGCCGACTCACCACTCCGCCGGCCCGGCCCGGGCCGGCGTACCCGCCCGTTGCGGCGCAAACCCAAGGAGCTCAGCGCCGAGCCGTCCCTGTTCACGCCGTCCCGCAGTGGGTCAGGGGGCCTCGTGCTCGTCGGCTCGGGCGGGCGGCGTACCGGCGCTCGCGTGCCGCCGGGTTCGACGGCGCCGGGCCAGACCGACGAGCCCGCGGACGTGGTGACGGCGCCGGCCGACGGTGCTGGCGTCGACCCTGAGGCGCGTCGGCGCGCGCGGCAGATCGCCGCCCGGTTGGCCCTGCGCCGGCCGCGTCGTGACGTCCGCCACGAGCGGGGAGCGGGTCAGTTGGCGAGCCTGCCGTACGGCGGATCCTCCGACGACATCGACCTCGACCGGACGCTGGAGATGCTCACCGAGCGCCCGATCCCCGAGGACTGCGACATCATCGTCCGCGAGCGCGTCCGTGCCCGCCGGTCGGTGGTCCTGGTCGTCGACGTGTCGGGTTCGATGCGCGGCGAACGGATCCGCACGGCGGCCGCGACGGTCGGTGCGCTCGCCTCGGAGCTGGTGCGCGACGAGCTGGCGGTGGTGGCGTTCTGGTCCGACGCCGCCGTCCTGAGCCGCTTCGGGCAACCAGTCCCAGCTCTGACCCTGCTGGACACGATGCTGCAGATCCCGGCCCGCGGGCTGACCAACGTGGGCTTCGCCCTGGGTGTCGCGCAGCGCGAGCTGGCCCGCGTGCCCGCCCGCGACGCGCGGGTGGTGCTGCTCTCGGACTGCGTGCACAACGCCGGTCCCGACCCTCGCGGCGTGGCCGCCCGGTTGCCGCGGCTGGACGTGCTGCTGGACGTGTCGGGAGAGAAGGACGTCGAGCTGGGCCGGGAACTGGCCGCGCTCGGCCGGGGCGCGCTATACCGGTTGCGCAACTACCGCGACGTCGCGCCGGCGCTCGGTGCCGCCTTCGCCGCCGGCTGAGCGCTGTCTGCCGTTGGATCAGGTCACCTGATCGTGAGTGTGCCTACTGGGCGATGAGTGTCACGACATCGGGATGCAGCGTCGCCAACCCCTGATCGAACGTGACCAGCCGACCAGCCCTGCGGCGGGCCAGGGCGGCGAGGTAGGCATCGGTGACCTGGCGATGCCCGATCACCGTAGTGAGGGATGTCTCGACATAGCTCAGGTCATCCGGCCAGAACTCATGGCCGGGCAGCCCGACGACGGCGTTCAGCACGTCACTCGCCTCCGCGGACGTCACGCCGGCGAAGATCAGCAGGCGCAACAGCGTTCCTTGGGTGATCGGGCACGTCGCGAACGCGTTCTCGGCGCGGGATCGCCACCAGCGACGCGCGGCGATGTGCGTCGTGTGGTCCTGCTTGGCCAACCCGATCAGGACGTTGCCGTCGAGGAGTTCGGTCATTCGAGGACGTCGTCGTCGAGGCGCCGTACGTCGTCGCTCGTCGTCGGTCGACCGGTGACGATCACCGGAAAGCCGTCCACCATCCGAACGGCCGAGGCATGGCCCGACGGGCGGCTGCTCGCTTGCAGACCCCGGCGGATGAGCAGCGCGACCGTCGAGCTCAGACTTTGACCGAGGTCTCTGGACATGGACCGGGCCAACTGGTGCAGATCGTCGGGAAGGTCGATGGTCGTGCGCATGACGACCAATTTAGCATCATGATGCCATCATCATGTTGGGTGACAGTCGAAGGTGACTCGAGTCGTCGCTGGCCCGACGCCGACGATCCGTTCGGCACCAAGCGAGAACGTCACGTCGGGAGACTGGTCAGGGCTGCTCGTCGAGCGCGTCCGTGCTGTCGGCATTGCGTGGGCCGACCGGCCGCGTGGCGGGGCTCGATCGACGGTGCCTCCATGCCCCCCCGGTTCATCGGCGAGATGGCCCTGGTCGAGCTGCTCTTCACGGCTGGGACCTCGCGAAGGCCACGGGGCAGCAGGTGCAGGTCGATCCCGACACGGCCGAGGCCGCGCTCCGGGTCGTGACCGAGACCGCCGAGCTGGGCCGGCAGATGGGGGCCTACGGACCGGAGGTGCCGGTATCACCCGACGCCACGGCGTTCGACCGCGCCCTGGGACTGGCTGGCCGTGATCCGAACTGGCGGCCCTGAACCGGTCGATCCAGCCCAACCCGGGGTGCCGGGACCACCTCACATACCGCCGCGGCAGGGCGTCTTCCAGGTATGCAGCACAGGATCATCGATTCCCCGATCGGGCCACTGACCCTCGTCGGCGACGAGGGCGTACTCAGCGGCCTCTACATGGACGCGCAGCGCTACGCCCCTGACACCGCGGCGTTCGGGCCGCGGACGAACACCGGCTTGCAGGCGGCGGCCGAGCAACTGGCGGAGTACTTCGCCGGGCGGCGTACCGAGTTCACCGTGCCGCTCCGGTTGGCAGGCACCGAGTTCCAGCAGCGGGTCTGGCAGGCGTTGCGCACCATTCCCCACGGCGAGACCTGGTCGTACGCCCGGCTCACGGCGGCGATCGGCCGGGGACCGGACCGGGTCCGCGCGGTCGGGGCCGCCAACGGCCGCAACCCGATCTCCATCGTCGTACCATGCCACCGCGTCATCGGCAGCGACGGCCGCCTCACCGGGTACGGCGGGGGACTGGAACGCAAGCAGTACCTGCTCGACCTCGAACGCCGGGTCGCCGTCTCATGACCGACCGCACCGGCGCAGCGGACTGGGCGGTGATCGCCGAGGAGATGAACGGCCACGGCTGTGCCGAGACGGGTCTCCTGCTGAGCCCGGCCGAGTGCCGCAGCCTCACGACGCTGTACGACGACGTCGACCGCTTCCGCTCGACCATCGACATGGCGCGCTACCGGTTCGGGTCAGGGCAGTACCGCTACTTCGCCCGGCCCTTCCCGGAACTCGTCGGGCAGCTGCGCACGGCGCTGTACCCACGGCTGCTGCCGATCGCCCGGGACTGGGCGGACAAGCTGCGCCGGCCCGCGCCCTGGCCGGACACGCTGGACGAGTGGCTCGCCATGTGCCACGCCGCCGGGCAGCGCAAGCCGACGCCGATCCTGTTGCGCTACGGCGCCGACGACTGGAACGCGCTACACCGAGACCTGTACGGCGATCTGGTGTTCCCGTTGCAGGTGGTGATCGGGCTCGACGAGCCGGGCGTCGACCACACCGGTGGTGAGTTCCTAATGGTGGAGCAGCGACCGCGGGCGCAGTCTCGGGGGACGGCACGGGTGCTGCAGCAGGGCCACGCTCTCGCCTTCACCACCCGCGACCGGCCGGTCCGGTCCGCCCGCGGCTGGTCGACGGCACCGATGCGGCACGGCGTCAGCACCGTGCGCTCCGGCTTGCGGCACACCCTCGGTCTGGTCTTCCACGACGCGGCCTGAGACGCACGATTAGCCGGCAACCGTGCCGGGTAGGGCCTTGTCATGACCGACATCAAACCGCTCGCCGTCGTGACCGGCGCCTCCAGTGGGATCGGTTTCGAACTGGCCAGGCAGTTCGCCGAGCATGGGTACGACCTGCTGATCAACGCCGAGGACGCCGGGCTGACCGACGCCGCGGAGCGGCTGCGGACCGAGGGTGCCTCGGTCCAGACCGTCTACGCCGACCTGACGTCGTACGAAGGTGTCGAGCAGCTGTACGCCGGCATCAGCGCCACCGGCCAGCCGGTCAGTGCCGCCGCACTGAACGCCGGCGTGGGTCAGGGCGGGGCGTTCCTGGACATCGACCTGGCCGACGAACTGGAGATCATCGCGCTCAACGTCACGTCGACGGTGCACCTGGCCAAGCGCCTGCTCCGGGACATGGCCGCCCGTGACGAGGGCCGGGTGCTGATCACCTCGTCCATCGCCTCCACGATGCCCGGCTCCTTCCAGGCGGTGTACAACGCGTCGAAGTCGTTCCTGCAGTCCTTCGTGCAGGCGCTGCAGGAGGAGCTGAAGGGCACCGGGATCACGCTCACGTCGCTGATGCCCGGACCGACCGACACGAACTTCTTCCATCGCGCCGAGATGGACGATACGAAGGTGGGCCAGAGCTCGAAGGACGACCCGGCGACCGTGGCCGAGCAGGGCTTCGCGGCGCTCATGAATGACGACGACAAGCTCGTCGCGGGGTCGGTGAAGACGAAGGTGCAGGGCGTGGCGAACAAGGTGCTGTCCGACAAGCTCAAGGCCGCCGTCCACCGCCGGATGGCCGAGCCCGGGTCATGACCCCTGCGCAGAACTGAGATGAGGTCGGTATGGCCGGAGGATGGTTCGAGTCGGTCGCCGTCGCCCAGCGGCGGGCCAAGCGGCGCTTACCGAAGTCGGTGTACGGCGCGCTGATCGCAGGCGGCCAGGCCGGACACACGCTTGAGGACAACATCAAAGCCTTCGGCGAACTGGAGTTCCTGCCGCACACCGCGAGCCTGCCCCGCGCGCGAGAGCTGTCGACTACCGTGATGGGGCAGGACATCGCCCTGCCGGTGCTCATCTCGCCGACCGGCGTCCAGGCTGTGGACCCCGAGGGCGAGGTCGCCGTGGCCCGCGGCTCGGCGATGGCCGGGACGGCGATGGGGCTGAGTTCGTTCGCCAGCCGGTCCATCGAGGACGTCGCGGCGGTCAACGACAAGACCTTCTTCCAGATGTACTGGGCCGGGGACAGAGAGTTGATGCTGTACCGCGCCGAGCGGGCGGCCAAGGCCGGCGCCAAGGGGCTGATCGTCACCCTGGACTGGACGTTCTCCAGCGGGCGGGACTGGGGCAGTCCGATGATCCCGGAGAAGATCGACCTCAAGGCCGCGCTGCGCTTCGGCCCGGAGACCATCCTGCGGCCGGCCTGGCTGCTCGCGTTCCTGCGCACCGGCAAGATCCCCGATCTCACCGCACCCAACATGACCAAGCCGGGGGAGCGGGCGCCGACGTTCTTCGGGGCCTACGGCGAGTGGATGACGACGCCGATGCCGACCTGGGAGGACGTTGCCTGGTTGCGCGAGCAGTGGGACGGCCCGTTCATGGTCAAGGGGATCATGCGCCCGGACGACGCCCGGCGGGCCGTCGATGCCGGCGCGAGCGCGATCTCGGTGTCCAACCACGGGGGCAACAACCTGGACTCCACACCGGCACCGATCCGCGTCCTCCCGGGCATCGTCGAGGCGGTCGGCGACCAGGTCGAGGTCCTGCTCGACGGCGGCGTACGCCGGGGCGGTGACGTGGTCAAGGCACTGGCCCTCGGCGCCAAGGCGGTGATGATCGGGCGGGCCTACCTGTGGGGTCTGGCCGCCAACGGAGCCACCGGTGTCCAGAACGTGCTGGACATCATGCGGGGCGGGATCGACTCGGCCCTGATGGGCCTGGGGCGCAGCTCGATCCACGACCTGGTCCCCGACGACGTGCTGATGCCCGAGGGCTTCACCCGCAACCCGAACTGATCCGCCGACCCTGCGGACTTTGCCCCCCGGGTGGCGGTCGCCCCAGGGGAATTGTCCGCTTTGCGGCACCACCCGAGGGGCAAAGTGAGCTAAGCGGGCAGGCCGGCCAGGGGGGACTCGTCGCAGGCCCGGTCCGGGCGCCGGACCGACAGCGGCACGAGGACGGGCTGGCCGCGCACCGGGCCCTTGTGTGAGTGGTCGCCACTCGGCTTCGGGATCACGGCCCCACCCGCGGCGGCCAGCGCCGCCGCGCCGTGGCCCTGCACGCACTCCGGATCCGGCCCGTCCAGCGGCAGGCCGGTGAAGAACTTCGCCGCCATGCAACCGCCCCGGCAGGCGTCGAACATCGAGCACGACGAGCAGGCGCCGCCGCCGTCGGGCTTGCGTAGCGAGGCGAACAGCGCCGAGTCCTGCCACACCCGCTGGAAGCCGCCCGGCTCGCGCAGGTTGCCGGCCAGGAACTGGTCGTGGATCGCGAAGGGACAGGCGTAGACGTCCCCGATCGGGTCGATCAGGCACACCACCCGACCGGCGCCGCAGAGGTTGAGGCCGGGCAGTGGGTCGCCGAGGCCGGACAGGTGGAAGAAGCTGTCGCCGGTCAGCACGTTGTCGCCGTGCGCCACCAGCCACTGGTACAACGCGCGCTGTTGCTCGTCGGTCGGATGCAGGTCGGCCCACACGTCGGCCCCGCGCCCGGAGGGCCGCAGGCGGGTCAACCGCAGCTGGGCGTCGTACCGGTCCGCGAGGGCCTTGAACGCGTCCAGCTGGCCGGCGTTCTCCCGAGTGACAACCACGGAGATCTTGAAGCCGCGGAAGCCGGCGGCGGCCAGATTCTCCATGGCCGCGACCGCAGTGCGGAAGGATCCGGTGCCGCGGACGGCGTCGTTGACGTCGGCCGACGCGCCGTCCACCGAGATCTGGACGTCGACGTAGTCGGTGGCCGCCAACCGCCGGGCCGCGGCGGCGTCGAGCTTCACGCCGTTCGTGGAGAACTTGACCCCGACGTGGTGCTCGACCGCATAGTCCAGCAGTTCCCAGAAGTCGTGCCGCACGGTCGGTTCGCCGCCGCCGATGTTGACGTAGAAGACCTGCATCCGCTGCAGCTCGTCGATCACCACCTTGCACTCCGCGGTGGACAGCTCGCGCGGATCGCGGCGTCCCGAGGACGACAGGCAGTGCACGCACGCGAGATTGCAGGCGTACGTCAGTTCCCAGGTGAGGCAGATCGGGGCGTTGAGCCCCAGCGCGAAGTGGTCCACGAGCTTGGTGGGTCGGCTCTCGAGCACCGTCACGGGAGGGACTCCTCGCTCACGCGTCGCTGGATCATGTCGGTGCCGGCCAGGCCGGCGAGTGCCCGCAGGATCGCGGGACGTTGCGCCTCTGGAACTGCACATCGGCGTACGGCGGCCTCCACCGACTCCGCGTCGCCCAGCGCCCGGACCACGTCGACCAGCGCCGGAGCCTTGAGGAAGGACAACCGACGGGTCCCGAAGTGGTAGGCCAGTGCGCCGAACTCCTCGTCGCGCAGCTCCGCCTGCGGGTGCAGCCGGTACGGCGCCTGCGGGTCGAACGCCGGGCCTGGGCCTTGGCTCAGTAGACGCCGCACATTCCGTCGATCGAGACCTCTTCGACCAGGCTGTCCTCGACGAGCTGCTCGTCGACGGCCGGGGTGTCCTGAGGCTGGCTGGTGTCGGTCTCCGCGGGGCTCATCGCTGTCCTCCTGGCGTCGGGTGTGGTGAGGGTATCCGCCGGCGAACCCACGCGGCGGAGCCCAGCCGGACGACCGTCCCGACGATGGCCAGCAGACCGGCCAGGCTGAGCACGATGAGCCCGGTCGCCAGTACCCCTGGCGGCTCCTCGGCCCCGGTCGTCAATCCGGCGACGACGTTGGCCGGCACGAGCCAGCAGGCGGCCGCCAGCGCGGTCGCCTGGAGCAGCGGGGCGTTGCCCAGGTGACGACCCGCGGTGACCGTGACGAGCGCGACGACCGCATACGCCGCGGCGAACAGCGTGAAGACGGAGAGGTCCATGGCCTCAGAGTGGAAGGCTCGGGTGAGGCCGGGGTGAGAGCGTGATGGCGATTCTCTCATCGGAGCCGGCTACGGAGGCGGCGGGTGACGATCGATGCCTTCCGGGCCTGTCCCGACGGGGTGTACGACGACGGCGTCGTCCGCGTCGTGCGTGCGCCGGATCGGCCCGGCATCCGGCTCGATGGCTCGGTGCTCACCCACGGCCTGGCCGCCGGTGAGGTGGACAACGACCTGGCCGGCCGATTGGCCGCGCTGGATGGCGCGGATCCGGAGACGTTCGAGCGGCTGTTCACCGGGATCGTGCTGACCTCGGCGACCGACCCGCTCCAGGCGTGGGCCGGCTTCTATCGGACCACGCTGACCCGGCTTACCGGAGCACACGATGCCGGCGGCAGTATCGCGGAGTTCGCCCCGATCTACTGCCGGGCCCGGGCTCTGGCGCGGGGTCACCGGGTGCTCGACGTGGGCAGCTGTTTCGGGTTCCTGCCGCTGCTGCTCGCTGAGGACGGCCAGCAGGTGCTCGCCAGCGACGTGAACCCGGGCTCCATGCGCCTGCTCTCGGCGGTGGCCCCTCGGCTGCCGGTCGTGTGCTGCGGTGCCGAGTCGCTGCCGCTGCCCGACGGTGCGGTGGACACGGTGTTCGCGCTGCACCTGCTGGAGCACGTCGATGCCGCTCTGGGTGCCGCGGTGCTGACCGAGGCGATCCGGGTGGCGCGGCAGCGGGTGGTGGTCGCGGTGCCCTACGAGGTCGCGCCGACGGCGGCGTACGGGCACGTCCGGACGGTCGACCACACCGACCTGGTGGCCCTCGGTGAGCGCAGCGGGCTGGCCTTCGACGTACTCGACGCCGACGGCGGCTGGCTCGTCCTGGACCAGCGTTGACACTCAGCCCTCGGGTCCCACCGGCCCATGTAGAGTCCCGTCCCGGTGTGCGGAGCACGCTCTCGCACCGCCAGGAGGCTTCGCCTAGTCCGGTCTATGGCGCCGCACTGCTAATGCGGTTGGGGTTCGCGCCCCTCCCGGGTTCAAATCCCGGAGCCTCCGCCGGGGTCATCGAGCAGGGCAGCGCGGCCGCCGCCCAGTGTGCGAGACTGGCCCTTCTGCGCTCGTAGCTCAACGGATAGAGCACCTGACTACGGATCAGGAGGTTGGGGGTTCGAGTCCCTCCGAGCGCACCACGGCTCACAGCGCGGCGATGTCGTCCTTGATCGCCTGCACCTTGTCCGCTCCGAGCATCCCCCCGGCCATGCCCATCACCTGGTTGCCCGTCATCCCCTTGGCCATGCCGATCATCGGGTTGGACGTGATCCCCGGGCTGTGCTTCTCCATGATCTGCACGACCTCCGGGTCCTCCAGCATGGTTCCGAGGGTGGTCGTGTTCAGGTCGTACCTGGCCATAGTCGCTCCCGGTCGATTCGTGTGGTCGGCACTCAGGGTGCCAGCACCTCGCGCAACAGGTGCATGGCCAGGCCGACCGAGCGAGCGCGGACGTCATGCCGCGACCCGGGGAGCACGACTCTCTCCGAGCGGCGGCCCCACGCGGCGTCCACGCACAGGTGCACCAGCCCGACCGGCTTGCCCTCGGTTGCCCCGCCAGGCCCGGCGATCCCCGTGATGCCGACGCCGACATCGGCACCGAGTCGCTCCCGGGCGCCTTGGGCCAGCGCGAGGGCCACCTCCGCACTGACCGCGCCGACCCGATCCAGCAGCGCGGCCGGTACGCCGGCCAAGTCCACCTTCGTGTCGTTCGAGTAGACGACCAGCCCACCGCGAACCCAGTCCGAGGAGCCCGCGCGTTCGGTGAGCCGACCCGCGAGCAAGCCGGCCGTGCACGACTCCGCGGTGGCGACCGTCGCACCCCGAGCCTGCAGCCCGGCGGCGACCAGGTCGTCGACCGTGCCGCCGTCGACGGAGAACAGCCGCCCGCCGTACGCCGTGCCGAACGCCGCCACCAGCCCGTCGTACGTCGCCTGCGCCGCGGGCTCGAAGCGGGTGACCACCTCCAGCTCGCCGGCCCGCAGGCACGTCGTGATTTCCAACCCCTCGAGGCGGCCGGACAGCTCGCGCAGCGTCTCGGCGATCTCGGACTCGGGGGTGTTCCAGAGCCGGAGGGTTTCCTGCCGCAGCTCGGTCCGGTCGGCCAGCGCACGCAGAACGGCCGGGTCCGCGACCGCGGCGGGCCACAGCCGCTGCAACTCCCACGGCGGCCCGGGCAACACCACGACCGGCGGACCTACCCCTGAACCGATCGGCACTACCAGCCCCGGTGCCGTCCCCGCCGGTCCGAGCACCGACGCGCCGGCCGGCACCAATGCCTGCTTGCGCACCGCGAGAGCGGTGGCCTCGGCGCTCACGGTCCAGCCCCGCCGGGCCATCAGGTCGGCCACGATGGCACCGATCCGCTCCTCGAGCACGGCGTCGAGCCGTAGGGGTCGGCCCTGCTCCTGGGCGACGATCTCGCCGGTCAGATCATCGGCGGTCGGTCCCAGCCCGCCGGAGGTCACGATCAGGTCGACACCGAGGTCACGCAGACTGCGCAGCGCCCACCGGAGGTCCGCGGGCCGGTCACCGACGACGAGCGTCCCGGCGATGTCCACGCCCAGGGTCCGTAGCTGCTCGGCCAGCCACGGGCCGTTGCGGTCGCTGACCCGTCCGGTCAGCACCTCGGTGCCCGTGACGACGATGCCCGCGCGAGCGCCCATTCCTCAGATGTCGCCGGAGAAGGTGTCGCAGGAGCCGGGGTCGCCGCTGTCGTAGCCGGTCTGGAACCACCGCTCCCGCTGCTCGGACGAACCGTGCGTCCAGGTGTCCGGGTTGACCCGGGCCCCGGCCTGCTCCTGGATGCGGTCGTCACCAATGGCGGCCGCCGCGTTCAGACCCTCGGCGATGTCGGCCGGCGTCAGCGCGGCGAAGATCGAGGAGTCGGTGTCCGCTGCATACGCCGCCCACGCCCCGGCGTAACAGTCCGCCTGCAGCTCGAGCCTGACCGCGCCGCTGTCCGCGCCCGTGTCGTTGCCGACCTGGTCGGTCGTGCCGAGCAGGTTCTGCACGTGGTGGCCGTACTCGTGCCCGATCACGTAGGCCTGGGCGAAGTCGCCGCTGGCGCCGAACCGGCTGCTCAGCTCGTCGAAGAACCCGAGGTCGAGGTAGACCCCCTCGTCCGGCGGGCAGTAGAACGGTCCGACCGCCGACGTGGCGGCCCCGCAGGCGGTGTTGACCTGGCCCGTGAACAGCGTGGTCGTCGCCTCGCGGTAGGAGCGCCCGCTGTCGGTGAAGGACTGCGTCCAGTAGTCCTGGACGCTGTTGACCACGGCGACGACCCGGCAGTCCTCCTGCTGGTCGGCGTCCGCGCCGGTCTGACAGTCCTCCAACGACCCTGGATCGGCCGGCGTGTCACCGGTGACTCCGAGCCCGTCCAGCCCGCCGCCGAGGAACAGCACGAGCAGCAGGCCGACGATTCCGAGTCCGCCGCCGCCCAGCGCGATCCGCGGCATGCCGCCACCACCGCCGCCACGCCGCCCGCGCACGTCGCGGACCTGGGAGGTGTCCAGCCGCGCGCGATCGTCGAAGTCCATGTGGCCTCCTCCCTATGCCGGACCCTGCACCGACAGGACGTCGTCGGCAACCGCTGACAGCCACCCCCCTCGGCGACCCAGGTCCAGCAATCGCTCGCGCAGCGTCATATCGGCCGGGTCCAGCGGCGGACCGTCGACGGCGGGGGGCGGCCAACCTGACCGTACGGCGTGTCCTGACCTCAGCAGGACGGCCGCGTCCTCGGCAAGCAGCTGCACCGTCTCGGCCACGGCCACGTCCACCGCAGCCGCGTTGTCCCGGCACATCGCGATCGACAGGTCAGGCGGCGAACCGGCGACTCGCGTGCCGTCGCGGAACGACCCGGCGGCGAGCGACAGGGCAAGCGGCCCGCCGGCCGAGGCCACCGAGGCCACCGCGGCGGCCAGCAGGTGGGGGAGGTGGCTGATCCGGGCCACGGCGGCGTCGTGGTCGGCCGCGGCGGCGGGCACGACGCGCGCACCGATGCCGGTGAGCAGCCGGGCCAGCTTCAGCCAGTGGGCCAGGACGGTGTCCGGCTCGAGCCCGAGCACCCAGGTCGCCCCGTCGAACAGCGTGCGTTCCGCAGCGGCGAAACCGGCGAACTCCTTGCCCGCCATTGGATGTCCGCCCACGAACCGCCCGGCCAGCCCGGCCCGTCGGGCGGCGGCGTACGCCGGTCCCTTCACCGAACCCACGTCGGTCAGTACGGCGTCAGGGGGCAGCAGGCCGGCGATCTCGGCGACGGCACCGGTCAGCGTGGTCAGCGGGACGGCCAGCACGACGACGTCGGCGGCCGCGACCGCGTCGCCGAGGCCGGCGCCGACGGCGATCCCGGCCGTGCCGGCGGCCGACCTCGTGGCCAGATCGGAGTCCCACCCGCTGACCGGGTGGCCGGCATCAGCCAGCCGCAGGGCCAGCGAACCGCCGATCAGCCCGAGGCCCACCACCGCGATGTTCACTCCGGGTCGAGGATGGGGGTCTCGCGCCTGACTACGCGGCCGAGACAGGTGGCCACGTGGGTCTGTCCGGCGTACACCTCGATCCGGTACAGCCCGGTGCGGCGGGTGCGTGAGATCTCGCTGCCCTCGCAGACCAGCCGGGCCCCGACCGGTGCGGTGGACAGCAACTCGGCGTGCACCTCGACGGCCACGGCCACGGTGCCGTGGCTGTTGGACGCTGCCGCATGCACGACATCGGCGAGGGAGACGACCACGCCGCCGTGCAGCGCCCCGTGGGCGTTGGTGTGCCGGTCCTCGACGGTCAGGGCGGCGCGCGCGTAGCCGGGCCGCACCTCCTCCAGCGTGACGCCCAGCGCGTCGGCGTACGGATCGGCGGACAGCCGGGCGAACAGCTGGTCGTCGATCACCCGGCCGAGCCTAGGGTGGGCCGACATCGAGAACTGGGAGGCCCGCGAATGACACCGAAGTCGTTCCTGCTCACCGCAGACGTCCACGACTACCTGATGGACAACAGTGAGCCGCTGGACGACGTGCAGCGGGACCTCATCGCGGAGACCACTGCGCTCGGGGACATCGCGAGTATGCAGATCGCTCCCGAACAGGGTGCCTTCATGACCATGCTCGTGCAGTTGATGGGCGCGACGTCGGCGATCGAGATCGGCACGTTCACCGGGTACTCCGCCCTCGCGATCTCCCGCGGGCTGCCCCCCGGTGGCACCCTGCTCTGCCTGGACATCAGCGAGGAGTGGACCGAGATCGCGCGGCGCTACTGGCATCGGGCGGGCGTCGAGGAGCACATCGAGCTGCGGATCGGCCCGGCTCTGGACACGCTGCGCGCGCTGCCACCCACTCCGGCGTACGACCTTGCGTTCATCGACGCCGACAAGCCGGAGTACCCGGCCTACCTGGAGGAACTGGCACCGCGGATGCGCACGAACGGGGTGGTCATCGTGGACAACGTGCTGCGCGACGGCCGGGTGGTGCCCGGTCGCGAGACCGACGACGGAGACCGCCAGATGCAGGCGTTCAACCGGCTGGCGGCGAGTGACCAGCGTTTCGACACGCTGCTCATGCCACTGGCGGACGGGTTGACGTTCCTCCGCAAGCGCTGACCGGCGAGTCAGGATCGCCCGACCGGGTTCTATGCCGCGCTCGTCCGCTCTGGGACCATCCGGCACAACGGTCGGGGAGAGGCGGGTGTTGATGTCAGCGCAAGGGTTCGCCGTCGTCGCGCATCGCGACCAAGGCAGGTGGTCGTGCGATCTCGTGCCCGAGGCGCTGACCTCGGATCTGGACCGCTGCCTCGTGCAACTCGACCCGTACGCCGGCACCGACGGCACTTTCGCCTTTGTGAACGCCGCTGGCGACGAGAGTTTCGTGGCCATCCGGGTAGAGGGCGGTCGGGCGCCGCGCTACCTGCTCTCCGATGCGGCGGCGGCGTTCGAGTGGCCGATGGCCCGTCAGGTGCTGGAGCGGGTGGTGACCGATCCGGCCCTACATCCGGAGCGCACCTGGCCGGCCGGTGACCTGGATCTGTTCGTCGACCACGGGGTCAGTGCGGCCGAATTGCGGATGCTGCTGGACAACATCGAGCTGTCCGCCGACGAGCTGCTCGGCTACCTCGCCGAGAGCCTGGGTTTCGGCCCGGAGTACGCCGTCGTGGTGGACGCGCTGCCGGGCACCCTGACCGCGTGAGGCATCGGTCCGCCGGCCGATGACCGACGAGGACCTGATGCGGCTGGCCCTCGAGGTGGCCGCCGGAGCCGCGACGTGGGGAGATGTGCCCGTCGGCGCCGTGGTCTCCGACGCGGACGGGGAGGTCGTCAGTACGGCGGCCAACGAGCGCGAGCGCACCGGTGATCCCACGGCGCACGCCGAGGTGTTGGCGCTGCGCCGAGCGGCGATCCGGACCGGATCGTGGCGGCTGTCCGGCAGCACCCTGACGGTGACACTGGAACCCTGTACGATGTGCGCCGGCGCTCTGGTCCTGGCGCGGGTCGCTCGCTGTGTGTACGGCGCGGACGACGCCAAGGCCGGCGCGGTCGGCTCCCTGTGGGATGTCCTGCGCGACCGGCGGCTCAACCACCGCGTCGAGGTCGTCGGCGGCGTGCTCGCGGTGGAGTCCGGCGTCCTGCTGCGTGACTTCTTCGCTCCACACCGAGGCTGAGCCTCACCGGCGCTCGCGCAGGATCACGCAGTCGCCACACAACCCGTAGCCATCGACTCGAAAGAGGTTGCAGCAGGTCCGTCGCCGGTAGCGCGTTCCCGTCCAGTCCCCGAAGTCGGCCAGCTCGGCCGGAAGGTCTACCGCTGCGGCGACTCCCTTGCGCCGCAACATGACCAGCGCTCCGGCCAGCGCCGAGGCGACGTTGCCCCAGAGCCGCCGGGCCCCCGGTCCGCACGCCTCGTCCACCGCCTCGACGAGCGGTCCCAGATGGCGGTCGACCAGTGCGGCCCAGGCGCCTTCGGCCGGGTGCAGACCGGGGTCGCGCAGCGCGAGCTCGACCGGGCCGACGTCGGGCAGGCGGTAGGTCAGGTTGGCGGGGCCGAGATCGGGTACGCCGTCGGCGAGGGCCAGGCAGCCGAGGTGGATCGAGCCGACCCGGCTCGCCCAGCCTTGCAGGAACAGCGATCCGGCGATGTCCCGGCGAGCGGTGGACAGGCGGTCGGCGTACAGGTCGATCGCTGCGCTGGGGTCTTCCAGCAGGCCGGTGACATCGCGGCCGGTGGCCAGCGGCGTCGGGCTGAGGCTGAAGAACTGACCGATGTCCCGCAGTTCACGGAACGGGACGACAGAAGCGCTCGGCACGGCCCCATCGTGCGCCAGAAAGTCGGGCGCGGGTGCAGTACCCTCGTCGGCGGTGGCGTGTCCGAGCGGCCGAAGGAGCACGCCTCGAAAGCGTGTGAGGGTTCACGCCCTCCGTGGGTTCAAATCCCACCGCCACCGCCACTCTCGGTTCATCAGCAGCAGGCACTCCCGCGCCAGGCCTGTACCCCCTCGTACGCCGCGACCGCGGCGATCACGAGGGCCGCGACCGGATCGGCCCAAGCCCAGCCGCCGGTGGAGTTGAGCAGCAACCCGACGAGCA
>JACCSC010000224.1 GCA_013813215.1 Geodermatophilaceae bacterium
CAGCCCTGGCCGACAGCGCCCCCGAGCCGACGGTCCACCGCCCCGAGGCTCCCGCCGGGGAGCTCGACGCGGCGGCCGTACGGCAGGTCTGGCCGGAGCTGCTCACCATCGTCAAGCGCCGTCGCCGGATCACCGAGGCCCTGCTGGTGAACGCCACGGCACTGTCGGTCGAGGGCGGCCTGCTGCGGCTTGGCATCGGTTCGCCGGTGCTCATGCGCATGCTTTCCGACCCGGCGAACACCGAGGTTCTGCAGATCTCGCTCAAGGACCTGCTCGGTGTCGACTGGCGGATCGAGACCGTCGTACAGACCCCGACGCTGCCCGACGCCGGCAAACCCGAGCCCGATCCGCGCGACGATGAGCCGGTGGCCGAGCCGGTCGCAGACGCCCGGCCACGCGATCCGGAAGCCGACGCGATCAGCCTGGTGCAGGATCAGCTAGGGGCCAAGCGGATCGACCCCGACTCCTGACCCACACCCAGCCACGCCTACCCGCAAAGCCAGAGGAGCCGACGTGCAGCCCGGTGGACCGCCGAACATGCAGAACCTCATGAAGCAGGCCCAGCAGATGCAGCAGCAGATGGCCCAGGCCCAGCAACGGTTGGCCGAGGCCGAGGTCGAGGGCAGCGCCGGCGGCGGGCTCGTCCGGGCCACCTGCAGCGGCAGCGGCGAGCTGTCGACGATCGTCATCGACGCATCGGTGGTCGACCCCGAGGACATCGAGACCCTGCAGGATCTCGTGGTGGCCGCCGTCCGCGACGCGCACCGGGCCGCGGCCGAACTGGCGCAACAGGAGATGGGTCCGCTCGCCGGCGGTCTGGGCGGCCTCGGCCTGCCCGGGATGTAGCGGGTGTACGAGGGGCCCGTCCAGGACGTCATCGACGAACTCGGCCGCCTGCCCGGCGTCGGGCCCAAGGGCGCGCAGCGGATCGCGTTCTTCCTGCTGGCCGCCGACTCCACCGACGTGGGTCGCCTGATCGCCGCCCTCCAGCGGGTCAAGGACGACGTCGCGTTCTGCAAGACCTGCGGCAACGTCGCCGAGGGCGAGCAGTGCCGGATCTGCCGCGACCCCCGGCGCGGTGACGACGTGCTCTGCGTCGTGGAGGAGCCCAAGGACATCGTGGCGATCGAACGGACCAACGAGTTCCGCGGCCGCTACCACGTGCTCGGTGGCGCGATCAGCCCGATCGAGGGGATCGGTCCCGATCAGCTGCGGGTCCGGGAGCTGATGGTCCGCCTGCAGGACGCCACGGTCACCGAGCTCATCCTCGCCACCAACCCGAACCTCGAGGGTGAGGCGACGGCGACGTACCTCGCCCGGCTCGTGAAACCGATGGGGCTCAACGTGACCCGGTTGGCCAGCGGGCTTCCGGTCGGCGGCGATCTCGACTACGCCGACGAGGTCACCCTTGGCCGCGCCTTCGAAGGCCGGCGCCGAGTGGACAGCTGATGTTCGCTCCAGCGTTGCTATCCGGTATCGGTAGGGAGCGGTGTCTCGCCACCGGGCAGACAGGGAGCTAGGGTCCGCTCGGACCGCGAAGCGGGTCAAGGACCGGTACGCCGGAGTGCCGGCGCGAAGGATTGGCAGGTGTAGGGATGCAACGACGCAGGCGTCTGGCGATGCTGGCGACCGGCTTGGTCGCAGTGCTCGCGGCTAGTGCGTGTGCCGAGAGCGATCGCGAAGAGCCCACCGGAGACGGCGATACGCCCAGCGGTGGCACGCTCATCTTCGGAGCGGCCGGTGACCCCAAGGTGCTCGACCCGGCCTTCGCCAGTGACGGCGAGACGTTCCGGGTACTGCGGCAGATCTACGAAGGCCTGCTCACGACCGAGCCGGGCTCGGCCAACCTCGTTCCCGGGCTGGCTTCGGATCTGCCGGAGGTCAGCGAGGACGGCCTGACCTACACCTTCCCGCTGCGTGAGGACGTCGTCTTCCACGACGGCACCGACTTCAACGCCGAGGCGGTCTGCTTCAACTTCGACCGCTGGCTCAACTTCTCCGGTACCGCGCAGAACCCGGGCGTCACGCCGTACTGGCAGGACGTCTTCGGTGGGTTCGCCGACACGCCGGACACCCCGAACATCTACAACTCCTGCGAAGCGACCGACGAGTTCACCGCTGAGATCACGATGAACGTCGTGACCAGCCGGTTCCCGGCGGCGCTGTCGCTGCCGTCCTTCTCGATCTCCAGCCCGGCCGCGCTCGAGGAGTTCGAGGCCGACAACGTGACCGGATCCGGCGACGCCCCGACGTACCCCGAGTACGCCATGGAGCACCCGACCGGGACCGGGCCGTTCAAGCTGGACAACTGGGATCTCGCCAACGGCGCGATCACCATCGTCCGCAACGACGACTACTGGGGCGAGACGGCGATCCTGGACGAGATCATCTTCCGGACGATCCCGGACGGGAACACCCGTAAGCAGGAGCTCGAGGCCGGCGAGATCGACGGCTACGACCTGGTCGCTCCCGGTGACTACACCGACCTCGAGGACAACGGCTTCGACGTCCTGCCGCGCGACGCGTTCAACATCCTGTACCTCGGCATGAACCAGGGTGCCTGGGAAGGTGCGGCCGCGGCGGGGATCAACCCGGCGCTGGCCGATATCCGGGTCCGCCAGGCGATTGCGCACGCGGTCGACAAGGAATCCATCGTCTCCTCCCAGCTGCCCGACGGCGCCGAGGCCGCGATCGAGTTCATGCCGCCGACCGTCGACGGCTGGACCGAGGACGTCACGGTGTACGACTACGACCCGGAGCGGGCGCGTCAGTTGCTCGAGGATGCCGATGCGGTCGGTACGACGCTGAAGTTCTACTACCCGACCGACGTGAGCCGGCCGTACATGCCCGACCCCGGAGCCATCTTCGAGGTGATCAGCCAGAACCTGCAGGACGCCGGCTTCGCCATCGAGCCGGTCGCCCTGACCTGGAACCCGGACTACCTCGAGGCGACCGCGAACGGCCTGGCCGACATCCACCTGCTCGGCTGGACCGGTGACTACAACGACGCCTACAACTTCATCGGGACGTTCTTCGACGCCAAGGCCGGCGGCATCGGCAAGTTGGACTTCGGCGGCTACAACAACGAGGAGCTGTTCACGGCGTTCGCCGAGGCCGACAGCGAGCCGGACCCCGCCGTGCGGACCGGGCTCTACGAGGCCCTGAACGCGCAGATCATGGACTTCCTCCCGGCCGTTCCGGTGTCGCACTCGCCGCCAGCGCTGGTCGTGGCCGACAACGTCGAGGGCTTGGTCCCGAGCCCGCTGACGTCGGAGGACTTCTCGACGGTCTCGCTGACGAGCTAGTTCAGCCAGCCAGCCGGCGGGAACGGGTCACAGCATGCTCCGCTTCATCGCTCGGCGGCTGCTGCAGCTGATCCCGATCCTGTTCGGGTTGTCGATCCTGCTGTTCGTCTGGCTGCGTCAGCTCCCAGGAGGGCCCGGTCGGGCCCTCCTGGGAGAGCGGGCGACAGCGGAGCAGATCGAGGCCATCAACGAGCAACTCGGGCTGAACGACTCGATCTTCGTCCAGTACTGGCGCTTCCTCAGCCGTGTCCTGCAGTTCAACTTCGGCACCTCGATCCAGACCGGGCGTCCGGTCACCACCGAGTTCTTCCAGCGTTTCCCGGGCACGGTCGAACTCACCTTGTTCGCGATCGCCTTCGCGATCATCCTCGGCATCCCGTTGGGCTATCTGGCCGCCCGCCGACACGGGAGCTTCCTGGACAGCGCCTCCGTGGTCGCCAGCCTGCTCGGCGTCACCATCCCGGTGTTCTTCCTGGCCTACCTGCTGCGCTTCGGCTTCGCGGTCGAGTTGGGCTGGCTGCCGGGCTCGGGTCGGCAGGACGTGCGGCTCGACGCGACGCACCCGACCGGCTTCTTCGTCCTCGACGGCGTCCTGACCCGGGAGTACGACGCCGCGCTGGACGCCTTCCTGCATCTGGTCCTGCCCGGGATCGCCCTCGGCACGATCCCGCTGGCGATCATCGTGCGGATCACCCGGGCCTCGGTCCTGGACGTGATCAACGAGGACTACGTCCGTACTGCGGAGTCCAAGGGGCTGGCCACCTCGACCATCCGGCGGCGACACATCCTGCGCAACGCGATGCTCCCGGTGGCTACGACGATCGGGCTGCAGACCGGGCTGCTGCTGTCCGGGGCGGTGCTCACCGAGACCGTTTTCGCCTTCGGCGGGGTCGGGTCGTTCATCGCCGACGCCATCGGACAGCGGGACTATGCCGTCCTGCAGGGCTTCATCCTGATCCTGGCGGTGGTGTACGTGTTGGTGAACCTGCTCGTGGACATCTCCTACGGCCTGATCGACCCCAGGGTGCGCGTCAGATGACGGGCATCGACCTGGGCAAGAAGGAGCGGATCGACCGGCTCGCCGAGCTGACCGCGACCGGGCCGGACCAGGGCGGGGTCTCGCTGACCCGCGACGCCCTTCGACGGCTGCGCCGTAACCCGGTGGCCCTGCTCGGTGCGTTCCTGGTGTTCATCTTCGTCTTCGTGGCGGCGTTCGCCCCGTTGCTGGCGCCGAAGGACCCCAGGACGCTGTACCTGCTCCGGGAGGTCAGGCCGAACTTCATCCCCGGCTCGCGCGAGGGCTTTCCGCTCGGCGTGGACAACCTGGGCCGCGACGAGCTGTCCCGGTTGATCCTCGGGTCCCAGCAGTCGCTGCTGATCGGTGTCGTCTCCACGATCATGGGGCTGGTTGTCGGGATGGGATTCGGCATCCTGGCCGGCGGGCTCGGCGGCAAGATCGACACGGTCGTGATGCGGCTGGTCGACATCATGCTGTCGATCCCCGGCCTGCTGATGGCGATCACGGTCGCCCTGCTGCTCGGGTTCAACCAGTTCTCGATCATGGTTGCGATCGCGGTGACCCAGGTGCCGATCTTCGCCCGGCTACTGCGCGGGTCGATGCTGGCCCAGCGCAACTCCGACTACGCAGTGGCCTCGCGCTGCCTCGGCGTACCGCAGCGCAAGATCATCTTCGGTCACGTCCTGCCGAACTCGGTCTCCCCGGTGATCGTGCAGGCCACGCTGAGCCTGGCCACCGCCATCATCGAGGCCGCGGCGCTGTCCTTCCTCGGCTTGGGCAACGCCGACCGTGCGATCCCGGAGTGGGGGAGCATGCTGGCCGAGGCCCAGGACTTCCTCACGGTCGCACCGCGGCTGGCGTTCTACCCGTGCATCTGCATCGTCATCGCCGCGTTGGGTTTCACCCTGCTCGGCGAGGCGCTGCGCGAAGCGCTCGACCCGAAGTTCCGCCGCTGATGGCGGCCCTGCTCGAGGTCGAGAACCTGACGGTCACCTTCGGCCGCAAGGGAGCCCGCCCGGTCACTGCCGTGGACGGCCTCTCC
>JACCSC010000250.1 GCA_013813215.1 Geodermatophilaceae bacterium
TCCGAGGAGGATCGGCTGCGTTTCGAGAAGGCTTGGGGAGTGCCGCTTCCGGCCAAGAAGGGCCTGCATCTGTCGGAGATGTTCGAAGCGATGGGCAGGCGAGACATCCGCGCGCTCTACGTCATGGGGGAGAACCCGGCCGAGTCCGAGGCCGACGTCGCCCACGCCCGCAAGGTGCTCTGCGACCTCGACATCCTCGTCGTACAGGACATCGTGCTGACCGCGACCGCACAGCTGGCCGATGTGGTGCTGCCCTCGGCTGCGGACTGGTGCGAGGCCGAAGGCACCGTCACCAACTCCGAGCGACGGGTGCAGCGCTGCCGCAAGGCTCTGGACCCGCCCGGTGAGGCACGGCAGGACCTGCAGATCATCGCCGACCTTGCCCGGCGGATGGGGCACGACTGGCCGGAGCTGACCAGCGAGGACGCTTGGGACGAGTTGCGCAGCCTTTCCAAGATGCACGAGGGGATGAGCTATGCCCGGCTTGATGAGCATGGTGGGCTGCAGTGGCCCTGCCCGGACGAGGAGCACCCGGGCACGCTGATTCTGCACGAGCGACTGTGGGCCGATCCGCTGGAAGGTGAGCCGGTGCCGTTCTGCCCCGTCGAGTGGCACGCGCCGATCGACGTGCTGGACGAGGACTTCCCGCTGCGGCTGACGACCGTACGGCGGCTTGATTCCTACAACACCGGTGTGCAGACCGACGTCCTGTCGACCGCCCCACTGCGCAAGGACGAGAGCCTGCGGATCTCACCGGAAGACGCGACCCGGTTGGGGCTGGCAGACGGGGCGCTGGCGCGGGTCAGTTCGCGGCGGGGCACTATCGAGGTCCTGGTCAGCTACGACCTGGCGCTGCGGCCGGGGCTGACCTGGATGACGCCGCACGCCAGCGAGGAGGCCGACGTGAACGTGCTCACCGCCGAGGACTGGGACCCGAAGTCCGGGACCGCGGAGTTCAAGGCGGTCGCCATCCGAGTCGATGCGATGACAGCTTCCTGAATGGACCTCTACCTTTCCAGTGCGACGGCGACCGACGCCGAACGGGCAGCCGTCGATGCTCTGATCGGGCTGCCCGACACCCGGTGGACCGGTGGTGACCGTCTCGACGCGGCCGATGCGATCACGGCCCGGACCGGTGCAGTTGCTCGCGCCCGCCGTACCGAGCTGCTTCCCGTACTGCATGCCGTACAGAAGGCAATCGGCTGGGTGAGCCGGGGGGCGCTGAACTACGTCTCGCTGCGTCTGACCGTCCCACCGGCCGAGGCCTACGGGGTGGCGAGTTTTTACGCGATGCTGTCCACCGAGCCGCAGGCCGCAACGGTCATCCATGTCTGCGACGACGTGGCCTGTCGCATCGCGGGGGCCGAGGAGATCAAGGGTGCCCTGCGCGCAGAGCTCGGGGACCATCCGGACCCGGAAGGCGCGTGTACGTTCCTGGGCAGCCCGTGCCTCGGTCTGTGCGAGCGTGCCCCCGCGGTGCTTGTACAGCGCAGCGGATCTCACGATGATCTGGCGATCGCGCCGGCCTCGCCGGATCACGTAGCCGGTCTTCTCCGGAGCGAGATGACCGCGCCGGACTACGCAGAGCCAGTCGCCTCGATCCCTCAGGCCGCGGGGTCCGACCGGGACAGCCTTCGGCTGTTGCGCCGGATCGGCCTCCTCGACCCGACCTCGCTGGACTCCTACCGGGCGGCGGGCGGATACGGTGCGCTCGAGCGGGCCATGGATCTCGGAGCCGAGGCCGTACGCGACGAAGTGACGGCCAGCAAGCTGATGGGACGCGGCGGCGCGGCGTTCCCCACCGGGCGCAAGTGGTCAGCCGTCGCCGAACAGCCGGCCCAGCCGCACTACCTGATCTGCAACGCCGACGAATCCGAGCCGGGCACCTTCAAGGACCGGGTGCTGATGGAGGGGGATCCGTTTGCCCTGGTCGAGGCGATGACGATCGCGGCCTACGCCACCGGCTGCTCCTATGGCTATCTCTACATCCGCGGCGAATACCCGTTGGCCACCACCCGATTGGCCTCCGCCATCCATCAGGTGCGCGAGGCGGGATTGCTCGGGGGCACCGACATCCTCGGCCGCGGGTTCGCCTTCGATATCGAACTGCGGCGGGGTGCCGGTGCCTACATCTGCGGTGAGGAGACCGCGTTGATCAACTCGATCGAGGGATATCGGGGAGAGCCGCGCAACAAGCCACCGTTTCCTGTCGCGGTCGGGCTGTTCGGCAAGCCGACCGTGATCAACAACGTCGAGACCCTGCTCAGCGTCTTGGATATCGTTCTGGACGGCGGGGCGGCCTACGCGGCCAGCGGCACCCCGGACTCGACCGGGACGAAGCTGTTCTGCCTGTCCGGTTACATCGCCAAGCCCGGGGTGTACGAGGTGGCCTTCGGTGCGACGCTGCGCGAGCTGCTGGAGATGGCCGGTGGGATCACCGGCAGCGGGAAGCTGCAGGCGATCATGCTCGGCGGCGCGGCGGGTTCCTTCGTCACCGAGGACGCGCTGGACACGCCGCTGACATTCGAGGGCACGCGGGCGATCGGAGCGTCGCTCGGGTCGGGCGTGATCTTCGTACTCGATGACACCGTCGAGCTGCTGGACACCCTGACCCGCATCGCGGCGTTCTTCCGCGATGAGTCGTGCGGTCAGTGCGTACCGTGCCGGGTGGGGACCGTACGCCAGGAGGAGGCGCTGGTACGGCTGGGTCGGCCCTCGACCAACGGCGAGCGCGATGTCGACAGGGCGCTGCTGGCAGACGTGGCTGGCGTCATGGGCGATGCCTCGATCTGCGGGCTCGGACACACGGCAGCCACCGCTTTGTCCTCGGCGTTGAAGGCCGGCCTGCTCGACGGCGCCTTCCAGCGCGCCGATGTCACACCGGCGGATTCCGGGAGTGGGCTTGACGAGACGAAACGGATGGAAGAGAGCCGATGACCGCCGGTACCAGAGCATCGAAGGAGACCGTCGACGGCCCGGCGAACCAGGACGAAGGCGCGCTGGAATCCGGGGATCGTGGCCGGCCCAGCAGCGGCGTGGGCACAGCGACGCCGCCGGGCCCGCCGGCACGTCGGCGGTTGCCGGTTATCGCGTCTATCTCGCGTCTGGTGGACATCGAGATCGACGGGAAGACCGTCCGGGCCCCAGAGGGTTCCACGATTCTTGATGCCTGCCGCGGAGAGGGTGTGGACACCCCGACACTGTGTTATTCGGAGAACCTTGCGCCGGTGAACGCCTGCCGGGTTTGCGTCGTCGAGGTTGAAGGATCCCGTGTTCTCGTCCCGTCCTGCTCCCGCCGAGTCGAGGAAGGCATGGTTGTCCGTACCGACAGTGATCGGGTCCGGCACAGCCGGCGCATGGTCCTCGAGCTCTTGGCGTCCTCTGTGGACATGTCGCTGGCCGGCGCCGATGTACAGCGTTGGAACAAGGAGTACGAGGTCGATGCACAGCGGTACGGGCCGCCCGCGCCGCCCTCTGCCGCTGGCGAGCGGGACCGCCGCCGGCCGGGACATCATGAGGTGCCCGACGGGCTGACCGCGGCCAACGTGACGCAGCCGGTCAAGATCGACGACGAGCTCTACATCCGGGATTATTCGAAGTGCATCCTCTGCTACAAGTGCACCCAAGCCTGTGGTGAGGATGCCCAGAACACGTTCGCGATCTCGGTCGCCGGGCGGGGATTCGACGCGACGATCGCGACCGAGTACGACGCCCCGCTGACCGACTCAGCGTGCGTCTACTGCGGCAACTGCATCGGGGTCTGCCCGACCGGTGCCCTGATGCCGAAGTCCGAGTACGACATGCGCCAGGCCGGCACCTGGGATGAGTCGAAGCAGACCACCACCCGAACGGTATGTGGGTTCTGCGGTGTGGGCTGCAACCTCGACCTGCATGTCCAGGACAACAAGATCGTGCGCGTCGACTCACCCAAGGACCACGACGTCACGCACGGAAATCTCTGCATCAAGGGCAGGTTCGGTTACTCACACGTGCACCCCGCCCGCCCCGGCGACTGACCGGTCATGGGCGATGTCCAGAACGGCGATGTCCAGAACGGCGATGTCCA
>JACCSC010000292.1 GCA_013813215.1 Geodermatophilaceae bacterium
TCGAACAGCCGGCCAGGATCAGCGCCGCCGCCACGGCGGCCACCAGGGCAGGTGCGCGACGGATCCAGTAGGTGTGCCTCACCGCGCTACCTCCGAGTGTCGGTCCTGCGACAGTACGTCGAGGTCACGGCACGGCGTGGGGAGTTGTCCTTACGAAGTGCTCAAGGCAGGCCGAAACGCGCCCCCGCGCCGGGGTCACCGCGCGACCACCCGACGTCGTCGCCGAATCGTCACCTTCGCGTGACTGGCTCGGTCCCGTTCCCCGGTGTCTGGACCTTCTCCCGACCGCCCGCCGGACCGCAGGCTCGGCGGGCCATCACACCTGACCTGGAGGTCACCATGCAGCTCAGCAGAACCCGAACCGCGCTCGTCGGCCTGGCCGCCGTCGGCGTACTGGTCCTCCCCGGCGCCGCCCAGGCCGGGGGCACCACCACCGACGGCGCGGCGTCGGCTCGCTGTGCCGTGCAGTTCCAGCACGCGCAGCGCACCGACATGACGTCGTTCCGCGACTACGACGCCGAGCAGTTCCGCGCCGTCCACACCGAGGACTCGGTCAGCATCTTCCCAACCGGCGAACGGTTCGAGGGCATCGAGGAGATCATGGCCGCGCTGGACGCGCACTTCACCGACCAGCAGGCGCTGTGGTCCTGGACCGAGAGCAACCGTCGGGTGGACGGCTGCCGCTCGGCCTTCATCGAGTACGAGACGGTCTACGAGATCCCCGAGATCGGCTACTACTCCCAGGCGCACACCGTGGTCTCCTACGTCTACCAGGGCGGCCGGTGGCTGGCCGTGCTCGACCAGGGCACCCTGCTCGAGCTGCGCCTGCCGGAGTGACCCGCACCGCCGATCATCGGGGGTCCGGCGCATCCGCTCAGGGGACGAGCCACACCCCGAGCACGCGGCCGGTCAGATCGAGGTAGGCGATCCGCCCCCCGGTCAGCGCCGGGTCGACGTCGAAGGCCACGACGCCGGTGACCGAGTCCCCCGCCGCCAGGTCCAGCACGCCCAGCGGCGGGTCGAAGCCGAACACGCCGGTGCTGCCCGTGCCGTACTGGATCCGCGTGCCCTCCGGGTAGCGGACCTCGAAGTCCAGCGGTGCGACCGGGAACGCGGAGTCCCCGATGTTGTCGATCGTCACCGTGGCCGCGAGGAAGGCGCCGCTGTCCGGTGGGTCGGAGAACTCGTCAGGCGGTGTCGTGCTGAGCGCGGCGGCGGAGACCGTGACGTCGGCCAGCGGAGCGCCGGTGGAATCGGTGACCGTACCGGTCTCGCCGAGGTCGAAGACCGCCGGTTCGGCTTCGGGCTCTCCCGTCGGCGGGCTCGACGGCGCGGTGGTCTCGCCCGCGGTCGCCGACGAGGGTCCCCCGGCCGGTACGCCGGACTGCGCGCCGCGTCCGGTGAGAACGGTGCTACAGCCGGTAACCATCAGGACCGCGAGCAGCCCGGCTATCACCGCCAGCGGGCCCCTCATGGTCACCCTCCGCTCATGTCTCAAGCGGATGCTACCCAGGCTTGTCCCCTTCATGGGGGGGTCGGCCGTCCCGCGTCGGCCGGCCGAGCCGCTGCGTCCAGAGCGCGTCGACCTGGGCCTGCAGCTGCGCCAGCGTCCCGGAGTTGTCCAGAACCACGTCGGCCACCGCCCGCCGCTGCTCGTCGGTGGCCTGCGCGGCCATCCGCGACCGGGCCTGCTCCGCGGACATACCGCGGGTCTCGCGCAGCCGGCGGACCCGGACCTCCGGGTCGGCCAGGACGACGACCACGACGTCGTACGCCGGAGCCAGCCCGTTCTCCACCAGCAGCGGGACATCGTGCACGACGACCCGACCGGGTGGAACGGCGGCGGCCAGCTCGGCGCTGCGGGCGGCGACCAGGGGGTGGACGATCGCGTTCAGCCGGCTGCGGGCCGCCTCGTCGGCGAAGACCACCTCCCCCAGCGCCCCCCGGTCCAGGCCGCCATCGCGGTCCAGCAGGTCGGTACCGAAGGCCTCGACGATGGCGGCGAGACCGGGGCTGCCGGGGGCCACCACGTCGCGGGCCACCGCGTCGGCGTCGATCACGACGGCGCCGTGCTCGGCGAGCCGGGCCGCGACCGCGCTCTTACCGGCGCCGATCCCGCCGGTCAGCCCGACCCGCACACCCACCTCCGTCGAGCGGTCCCCGGCGCGCCTGCCGACGTGTCACCGGTGAGGACCCTACGGTGTGTGCTCGGCGGCTGAGCCGACGACGAAGGGTGGCGCCCAGATGGCCAGACACGCCCGTCCGGTGCAGCCCGCCGGCCGGCACCGGCTGCGCAACCCCGGCCTGCTGCACTGCCGTCAGCTGCCTGGCATCGCGTCGAGGCTCGGTACGACGCGCCTGCGCTGGCTGCAGCGCCGCCCGTTCGGCGGCCGGCACTCGTGGGCCTGGCTCACGCACAGCGGCGGCCAGCCGCGCACCGCCTTTGCGCTGATCCTCAGCCTGTAGCGGCCTGCGCCCGCAGCGCCTCGGCCACGGCGACCAGCCGGGCCACGGTCTGGCCATCGGGTACGACGGCGCGCAGCAGGGTCAGCGAGTAGGTCAGCGTGCCCTCGGCGAGGACCAGCGTGGTGGCGCTCACCCCGGTCAGGGCGACCGCGGCCAGCTCGCCGACGCTGGCCGCCGCGACCCGGTCCCCGGCAGTCTGCCGGTCGGCAGTGGTCACGACGACGCGGTCCGCGGCCGCCGCCGGATCGCTGTAGGACGCCAGCGAGATCTCCAGCAGCGCCGGCTGCGCCGCGCCGTCCTGGCCGGTGACGACGCCGAACCCGCAGGTGATCCGGTCGGTCCGGCCGATGTCGGGGATCGGCTGGCCGCGAACGTAGCTGACCGACCCTGGCAGGCCCGTACCCAGCGCCGCGTCGAGTTCGGTCAGCGGCAGCATCGCTGCGCAGCTGTCCGGCAGAACGAGTGGCGGCGGGGCGGAGGAGCTGGGCGCCGCCGACGTGGTTCCCGACCCGGTCGTACTCAAGGCCGGACCGGTCGTCGGCGTACCGCCGTCGTCCGAACCCGACGTGCACCCGGCGAGCAGGGCCAGCGCCAACGCGCCGGCCACTGCCGCCGGATACCTCGATGCTGGCCCTGAGCCGGCCAGGGTCAGCGCGAGGTGCCCGACCCGCCGGCCAGCTTCTCGCGCAGCGCGGCCAGGGCCTCGTCGGTGGCCAGCGTCCCGGCATCGGGCGTCGGCGAGGTGTAGCTGGACGGACCAGCGGCCTCGGCCTCGGCCGCCTGGGCCGAGACGATCTGCTTCTGGTGCGCCTCGAAGCGGCCCTGCGCCTCGGCGTACTGACGCTCCCATTCCTCACGCTGCTTCTCGTAGCCAGGCAGCCAGTCGTTGGTCTCCGGGTCGAAGCCCTCGGGGTAGATGTACTCGCCCTGGTCGTTGTAGGTCGCGTCCATCCCGTACGCCGCCGGGTCAAAGGACGCCGCGTCGCCGACAGTGCCCTCGTTGGCCTGCTTGAGCGACAGGCTGATCCGGCGCCGCTCCAGGTCGATGTCGATGACCTTGACCATGATCTCGTCGCCGACGTTGACCACCTGCTCGGGGATCTCCACGTGCCGCTCGGCCAACTCGGAGATGTGCACCAGACCCTCGATGCCCTCCTCGACACGCACGAACGCGCCGAAGGGCACCAGCTTGGTAACCCGGCCCGGGACGACCTGGCCGAGCTGGTGGGTCCGGGCGAACTGCCGCCACGGGTCCTCTTGCGTCGCCTTCAGCGACAGCGAGACCCGCTCGCGGTCCAGGTCGACGTCGAGCACCTCGACGGTGACGTCCTGGCCAACCTCGACGACCTCCGACGGGTGGTCGATGTGCTTCCAGGACAGCTCCGAGACGTGCACCAGGCCGTCGACCCCGCCGAGGTCGACGAAGGCACCGAAGTTCACGATGCTGGAGACCACACCGGAGCGGACCTGGCCCTTGGCCAGCTTGTTCAGGAACTCGCTGCGCACCTCGGACTGGGTCTGCTCCAGCCACTGCCGGCGCGACAGGACTACGTTGTTTCGGTTCTTGTCCAGCTCGATGATCTTCGCCTCGAGCCGCTGCCCCACGTAGGGCTGGAGGTCGCGGACCCGCCGCATCTCCACCAGCGACGCGGGCAGGAAGCCACGCAGGCCGATGTCGAGGATCAGGCCGCCCTTGACGACCTCGATGACCACGCCCTCGACGACCTGGTCCTCCTCCTTGAGCCGCTCGATCGTGCCCCACGCCCGCTCGTACTGCGCGCGCTTCTTGGACAGGATCAGGCGCCCCTCCTTGTCCTCCTTCTGCAGGACCAGGGCCTCGACCTCGTCACCGACGGAGACGACCTCGCTGGGGTCCACGTCGTGCTTGATCGACAGCTCGCGGGAGGGGATCACCCCCTCGGTCTTGTAGCCGATGTCCAGCAGGACCTCGTCCCGGTCGACCTTGACGATGGTGCCGGCGACGATGTCGCCGTCGTTGAAGTACTTGATCGTCGCGTCGATGGCGGCCATGAAGTCTTCGGCGGTGCCGATGTCGTTCACGGCGACTTGCGGCGTGCTGTGCTCGGGACGGGCCTCGGTGATGGACGTCATGTGGTGGGGTGCTCCGGATGGATGGCTGCTGGTCGGCGCGCAGCAGGCCTCCGTCCGACAATGACTGAGGCGAGCGAGATCGCAGCCAGCAACAGACTTGTAGTACGAGCGCGGCCTGCTCCCTGTCGAGGACGCGCAGACCCGCAGCGCGTCGGCCATCGTACGTCGCGGCGCCGCCGCGGGGCAATCGCCCCCCCGCCGCTGGCCGGGCCGCAGACTGGGCAACGTGGACGAGCCGCAGGAGGTCCGGCCCTCGGGCGTGGGCTACCGCCCCGCCGGGCCGGCCGAGACGGTGCGGGCCAACCGGCGCTGGTGGGACGCCGACGCCGACGCCTACCTCGCCACGCACCTGGTCGACATCGGCGAGGCGGACTTCCTGTGGTGCCCGGAAGGGCTTACCGAGGACGAGGCCGGCCTGCTCGGTCCGGTTCGCGGCCGCCGCATCCTGGAGGTCGGCTGCGGCTCGGCGCCGTGCGCCCGGTGGCTGCGGACCCGCGGGGCGGAGGTCGTCGGCCTGGACCTGTCCGGCGGCATGCTGCGGCACGCGGTGGCGACCGGACGGCGTACCGGCATCGAGATCCCCCTCATCCTGGCCGACGCGTGCGCCATCCCGTTGGCCGACCAGTCGGTCGAGCTGGCCTGCTCCGCGTTCGGTGCCGTCGTCTTCGTGGCCGACTCCGCGCAGATCATGCGCGAGGTGGCCCGGGTGCTCCGGCCGGGCGGACGCTGGGTCTTCGCGGTGACGCACCCGATGCGCTGGGCGTTCCCGGACGACCCGGGTCCCGGCGGGTTGACCGTGGATCGGTCCTACTTCGACCGGACGCCGTACGTCGAGTTCGACGACTCCGGTACGCCGACGTACGCCGAGCACCACCGCACGATGGGCGATCGGGCGCGCGAGATCGTGGCCGCGGGACTGGAACTTCGCGACGTCGTCGAACCCGAGTGGAGCCCGGGCCGGACCCGGGAGTGGGGCCAGTGGAGTCCGCTCCGCGGGGCGCTGATGCCGGGCACGGCGATCTTCGTCTGTGACAAGCCACCCAGGTAGCCGCTGGCGGCGTCGACCGGGTCGCCGGAGATCTACTCTCGCGGGCATGGGCACGGTCTTCGACGGGATCGACGAGAAGCTGAGGCGCTGGATCGAGCACCAGCCGATGTTCGTGGTGGCCACCGCGCCCTTGGCCGCCGACGGCCTCATGAACTGCTCGCCCAAGGGCAGCCGCGGCACCTTCCGGGTGCTCGACGAGCGGCGGTTCGGCTACCTCGACCTGACCGGCAGCGGCGTGGAGACGCTGGCCCATCTGCGTGAGAACGGCCGGATCGTGGTCATGTTCTGCGCCTTCGAGGGCCGGCCGCGGATCGTGCGCCTGCACGGTCGGGGATACGCCGTCCTACCCGGCGACTCACGCTTCGACGACCTGCTCCCCCGTTTCTCCGAGCACCCGGGCGTGCGGTCCATCGTCGTGGTCGACGTGACCCGGGTGGCCGACTCCTGCGGATTCGGCGTACCGCGGCTGGACTACGTCGCGGACCGAGACGTCCTCAACCTGTCCCGGGCCAAGAAGGGTGAACCGGCGATGGCGGCGTACCGCGACAAGCACAACGCGCACAGCCTCGACGGCCTGCCCGGTCTCACCGACTGGCCCACGGCGGTGTCCCCCAGCGGTTAGGTTGACCGGCGGACAGACCGTCGACCGGAGGAGGCGTCATGAGTGGTCCCGACGAGCCCGGCGGCGAGGTACCGGCGGACACCCCGGACCGGCCCGAATGGAGTGCCGACACCGTCGAGGACGCCGTCGACGTCGCAGCGGAGGGCTCGCAGCATGGCGGCGCGCAGCGCTCCCCCGAGGACGCCCACCCGCACGAGGCGCCCGTGGAGCAGGTCCGCAACGACCCTTCGATGGCCGCCGACGACGCGGACAGCTGACCGACGTACGCCGAGGCGCCGCGGTCCGGGTAGGGCCAGGCCACCGGGTCGCTTCGTCCCGTCGTGACGTGCCCGCCTCCCCACCTGCGGCCGATCCTGGGACCACAGAGTCCGGCTGGAGGGAGTTCTCCCGGTGATCGACGTACGCAATCCGGCCGACGGTTTCGCGGCCCTGCGCCGCCGCATCGCCGCCCTCGGCGAGCCGGTCGGCGGGGACCGCGGACAGCCCGGATCCCCGCTGACGGTCGGCGAGTGGGCGCTGCTCATCGAGGACATCGTTGGCTCCGCCAACAGTGACACCGTCGAGACGCCCGGCGACGACACCGGCGGCATCTACAACGTGGCCACCCCCAAGGAGGACGACCGGGAGTACGACGCGATCTTCGTGGGTGGCGGTGCCGGCGGCCGGTTCGGGGCGGCGTACCTGCGGGCCCGGGGCGGCCGGCAGCTCATCGTCGACGCCTGGCCCTTCCTCGGCGGCTCGTGCCCGCACCAGGCCTGCGTCCCGCACCACGTCTTCTCCGAGTGCGCCCGGGAGATGGACCTGGCCCGGCACATGCAGGGCAAGCTCTGGTTCCCGGCCTTCGACGAGAGCAAGGCCAAGATCACCGAGATCGTGGAGCTGTTCAAGCGCGGCCGGTCACTGCCGCACGCGGTGATGAACTGGCAGTCCAAGGAGCAGCTGGACCTGGAGTTCATCCTCAACGCACCGGCGACGGTCATCGACGAGCACACGGTGGAGGTCGAGGGACGGCAGTACCGTGCCAAGAACCTCGTACTCGGAACCGGCGCACGCACGCAGCTCCCCGACATCCCAGGGATCGAGCAGCCTGGTGTGTTCGACTTCGCCACGCTGATCGAGGACCTGGACTACGAGCCCACCAGCTGCGTGATCATCGGCGGCTCGAAGGTCGCGCTGGAGTACGGCTCGTTCTTCCAGGCCACCGGCTGCCAGACCACGATCCTCACCAGGAGCCCGCTGCTGAGGACGGCCAGCCTGCACCACATCGACGAGGACATGCGCACCTACGTCATCGACATGATGGTCGACCGCGGCATCGTCATCCATGAAGGTGTCGAACCGCTGGAGGTGCTCGGAGACGGGCGGGCCACCGGCGTGCGCTATCGCAACGCCGACGGCGAGACCGTCGAGATCGAGACCGATTTCGTCTTCGTCGGCACCGGCGAGAGGCCCGACCTCAAGCTGTACGACGCGCTGGGTCTGGAGACCGACGACCGCGGCTTCATCGTCGCCGACTCCACCATGAAGACGTCCGCGCCGTCGGTGCGGGCAATCGGGGATCTGCTCGGCTCTCCGATGGAGATGTTCAAGGCCCGCAAGTGCGGCATGACGGCGGCGCGCAACATCATGGGCGAGGACTACGAGTACGACTACAGCGAATACCCCGACTTCTTCCACACCACGTACGAGGTGACCTGGTGCGGCCTGACCGAGGCCGAGGCCCGGGAGAAGTACCCCAACGTCATCAAGTTGCAGATGCCGCCGGACGACTCCGATCCGGAATCCTTCCCGCTGCCGGCCGCCGAGGGCTCGATGCTCTACGCGTTCACCCGACCCATCCTGTCCGGCTGGTTCAAGCTCGTGATCGACGCCGACTCCCGCCGGATCCTCGGCGCCCACCACGTCGGCTTCGGCGCGAAGGACGCCTTCCAGTACATCGACTACCTGATCCGCCGGCCCGAGGGCTGGACGATCGACGACATGGCCGAGCTGTCCGAGCTGTTCCTGAACCCCGAGCACTTCATCCAGCTCTCCCGGTTGCGGGCGGGGAAGCAGCAGTTGGTGAACCTCTGAGCGGCACCCCGCCGACGCCCCAGCAACGAAGGGTCGCGATCGTCACCGGGGGCGCTTCGGGGATCGGCCTGGCCACCGCCACCCGGCTCCGCGCCGACGGCATGGACGTCGCGGTGTTCGACCTCCGGCCCCCTCCGCCCCCGGCGGTCATGGAGATTGGTGGTCCGATTCGCGACGACACTCCCGATTCGACACGCCGAAAGTCCATGATCGCCGGGGACGGGGACGGGGTGATCGACTGCGACGTCACCGATCAGGACGCCGTACGGCGGGCCGTCGACGAGGTGCTGGAGCGGTTCGGGCGGATCGACGTCCTGGTGAACAACGCGGGGATCACGGGTTCGCCGGCCGCGACCATCCTGCACGAGACACCGGTCGATGAGTGGGATCGCGTACACGCGGTCAACGTCCGTGGCCCGTTCCTCTGCAGCCGCGCCGTGCTCCCCACGATGATCGAGCAGGGTGCGGGGCACATCATCACCATCGCCTCGGTCGCCGGGCTGGTCGCCTTTCCCGGACGGGCGGCGTACACCGCATCCAAAGGGGCCGCGGTGATGCTGACGAAGTCCATCGCCGTCGACTACGCCACGTACGGCGTACGGGCGAACGCGGTCTGCCCAGGGATGGTCTACACCCCGATGACGAGCTGGCGACTGGACCAGCCGGAACTGCGCGAACGGGTGGAGCGCCAGATTCCGCTAGGCCGGGTCGCGCAGCCGGAGGAGATCGCCGAGGCTGTCGCCCTGCTGGCGTCGGGGCGGTTCGGATACATGACCGGTCATCCGCTGGTCATCGACGGCGGCATGTCCGCTCACTAGGAGGTCGGCTGATGCCAGGAAGACTCGACGGCAAGGTCGCCGTCGTCACCGGTGGCGGCTCGGGCATCGGGCGAGCTGCCGCCGTTCTGTTCTCGGCCGAGGGGGCGGCCGTCGCCGTTCTCGACCGGGTTGCCGAGGCCGCTCAGGAGACGGCCGAGACGATCCTCGCGGCCGGCGGGCAAGCGATCGCAGTGACCGCGGACATCGTGGCCGCCGACGACGTGCGGGCGGCCTTCGAGCGGGTGGACACCGAACTCGGGCCCGTGGGCGTGCTCTACAACAACGCCGGGGTCAACAGCAGCGGCTCGATCCTGACCTCGACCGAGGAGGACTGGGACCGCTGTATGGCGGTCAACGTCAAAGGCACGTACCTGTGCTCTGCGGCCGCGGCACGCTCCATGGCCGACAACGGCGGCGGGTCCATCGTCAACCAGGGATCGGTCGCGGCACTCGTCGGGATCGCGAACTTCGCGGCGTACTGCGCCTCCAAAGGCGCCGTTGTCGCACTGACCAAATCGATGGCCGTTGATCTCGCCGGCAGCGGGATCCGGGTGAACGTCATCTGCCCAGGCACCGTGTTCACAACGCTGATGCGCCCGATGCTGGCCGCCCGTGGCGGCGGCGACGAGGAGAAGGGCCTGGCGATGACAGTCGCCAAGTACCCCATCGGTCGACTCGGCACCCCGGAGGACATCGCTCGGGTCGCGTTGTTCCTGGCCAGCGACGACTCGGCGTTCATGACGGGGTCGGTCGTCACGTCGGACGGTGGAATGACCGCGCAGTAACGAGGCCCTTCCGTCCTGTCAGGATCACGAACCCGGCGGGGCTTCACCCGACGGGTCAGGTGCTGATGCCCTAGCATCCGCATCTATCCCGGCGGAGGCGGTGCAGCGATGACGTCCAGCTCCACGGCAGCGACGCGAGCGGGGGGCCCCGAGCCGGTCGTGGTCCGTGAGCAGTTGACGAATCTGCGCGCGCTGCTCGTGCTGTCCATCCTCATGACCGAGAGCGCCGACGAAGCGCAGATCCTGCACCTTGCCGCCTCCTCTGCCCCCTCGCTGGGCCGATGGCGGGTCGAGGGCTTCGCGTTCTCCGACGGCAGCTGGCGCTCAGGTGGCCAGCACGCGGCAACCGGGCGGATCCCGGAGTGGCTCGCCGACGACGTCGCAGCCTTGGGCTTGGCGGGCGGCGCGATAAGCAGCGCCAACGCCGGCTGGTGCTGGGCGTCTCCCCTGCGCAGCGTTGGCGGCATGTTCGGCTATCTCATCGCCTGCGCCGACGAGCCTCCCTCCGCCGAGAGCCAGTTCCTGATCCAGGTACTCGCCCAGCAGACCGGCGTCGCGGTATCCAACGCGCGGCTGCACCAGATCCAGCGGGCCAGCGCCGAGGCGTTGACCGCGGCCAACGTCGCGCTCAAGGACAACGTGGCGACGCTGCGCCGAGGGATGCAGATCCACCAGCGGCTCACCGCGGTGGCCGCCTCCGGCGAGGGCTCGGCTGGTATCGCCGACGCGCTGAACGGGCTCACCGGTCTGCCCGTCGCGATCGAGGACCGATACGGCAACCTGCGCGCGTGGGCCGGACCGGACCGGCCGCAGGCCTACCCCAAGCCGCGGCAGGACCGGCGTGAGGAACTGCTTCGGCGCCTGCAACTGGAGGAGCGCTCCGTCCGTGACGGGCCCCGCGTGGTCGCGCTGGCCTCTCCCCGGCCGGATGTCCTGGGAGTCATCGCACTGGTCGACCCCGACCATCGTGCTGACGCCTCGGACATCATGGCGCTGGAGCACGGCGCGACCGTGCTCGCCGTGGAACTTGCCCGGCTGCGGGGCCTGGCCGATGCCGAGCTGCGGCTACGCCGCGACCTGCTGCACGACCTGCTCACCGGCACCGACGACGAGGGTGCGTACGCACGGGCCGAGGCCCTCGGCTACGACCTCGGCCAGCCACACCGGGTCGTCCTCATCGCGAGCGGCGACGGCGTCAAAGCCGCGTACGGCAACGGTGCCAGTGTCGCCGGCGGCGACGGATCCGCAGCCGGGGCAGGCAACGGTGCCAGCGCCGACGGACCGCACGACCCGCACCAGGATCGATTCCTGCACGCGGTACGCCGGGCCTTCCGGGACCTGCGACTCACCGCGCTGCTCGGCGTGGAGTCCGGTGCCGTGGTGACCCTGATGCCCGGCGAGGCGGATTGGGAGGTGCTGCGCCAGGCCGTACTGCGGGAGCACGGCGGTGGCCGAGCTCGCATGGGCGTCGGCGAGCTGTACGCCCGGCCGAGCGAGCTGCCGAGGTCCTGGCGGGAGGCGCAGCTGGCGCTGCGGCTGCACAACGGCCCCGCCCACGCCGCCGGTGACAGCGTCGGCGACTCCGACCGCGCCACCGTGTACGCCGACCTCGGTGTCTTCAGGATGTTCGCGTCGCTGCCGGACCTGGAAGACGTCGAGGACTACGCCACCCGCTGGTTGCGCCCACTCGTCGGCTACGACGCCACGAAAGGCACCGAACTGGTGCAGACGCTCACCACCTACCTCGACCACGGCGGGCGCTACGAAGCGACCGCGCAGGCACTGTCCATCCACCGGAGCACACTGAAATACCGGCTGCAGCGCATCCGTGAGCTGAGCGGGTACGACCTGAACGACCCCGAGACGCACTTCAACTTGCAGCTGGCCACCCGGGCATGGACCACCGTCGGCGTGATGAACAGGTCGTCGGCCGAGCCAGCGACGCCCCGGCTTGTTCGCCCCGTCAGGACGTAGTCGGGCCGACCACCGGGAACCTAACGTTCCCGACCGTGACCCAGGCCACCGCGGATGAGCGTCGGACAGACGGCGACCGGGACACGGTGCTGTACGAGCAGATGCTCTTCATCCGCCGGTTCCTGGAGAAGGTCGACGTCCTGTACCGGCAGGGACAGATGCACGGCCCGGCCCACCTCGGTCTCGGGCAGGAGGCGATCGCGGTCGGGGCCGCGTCCGTGCTTCGTCCGGACGACTACTCCATCGGGACCTACCGCGGCCACGCGCACGCCCTCGCCCGCGGAGCACCGCCCGAGGCGGTGCTGGCCGAACTGCTCGGCCGCGAGGGTGGCATCTGCGGCGGCAAGGGCGGCTCGATGCACATCACCAGCGTCGAGCACGGCTACTACGGCTCGTACGCGATCGTCGGCGCGCACCTGCCCATCGCGGTCGGCCTGGCCTGGGCCAGCCGGATCAAGAAGACCGGCCAGGTCACGATCTGCTTCTTCGGCGACGGCGCGGTCAACATCGGCGCCTTCCACGAAGCGGTGAACCTGGCCGCCCTGTGGGCGCTGCCCATCGTCTTCGTCTGCGAGAACAACCAGTACATGGAGTACAGCCCGATCTCGTCGATGATCCCGGTGGAGCGGCCCGCCGCGTCCCGCGCGTCGGCGTACGGGCTGGAGCCCCTGGTGGTTGACGGCAACGACGTGAGCGCCGTGGCCGAGCTCGTCGGGGCCGCCGTCGACAAAGCCCGCGACGGCGGCGGCCCGGCCCTGATCGAGGCCGACACGTACCGACTGAAGGGGCACTCCGCAGCCGATGCCGGCGCGTACCGCCCGGCCGAGGAAGTGGAGCAGGCGCGGACTCAGGAGCCACTGCTCCGTCAGCGGGCCGCGCTTGTGTCGGCGGGAACCGACGAGCAGGATCTGATCCGCCTCGAGACCCGGATCGCGATCGCCGTCTCGGGTTTGGCCGACCGGGTGCTGGCCGCTCCGAAGCCCGATCCTGCGACGGTGTGGACCGATGTATGGGCAGACGGAGGATCGCGATGGCGGAACTGACCTACCGCAATGCCGTGCTCGCCGCGCTGGCCCAGGAGATGGAGCGCGACGAGCGGGTGGTGCTGCTCGGTGAGGACATCACGTCTGGCGGCGTCTTCAAGACCACGGTCGGTCTCGTCGACCGGTTCGGCGCGCACCGTGTCTGGGACACCCCGATCTCCGAACAAGCGATTGTCGGAGCCGCGATGGGCGCAGCCATGGCCGGGCTGCGACCCGTCGCGGAGGTCATGTTCTCCGACTTCTACGCCGTGTGCTGGGACCAGGTCGTCAACGAGATCGCAAAGACCCGTTACATGACCGGCGGGCAGGTCACGCTGCCCCTCGTCCTGCGTGGAGCGAATGGCTTCGGCAGCCTCGGCTTCGGCAGCCAGCACGGGCAGTCGGTGGAGAACTGGGCAATGTGCGTGCCGGGTCTGAAGATCGCCTCGCCCGCGACCCCGGTGGAGATGGTCGGCCTGCTCGCCGCCGCGATCCGGGACGAGGACCCGGTTCTCGTCTTCGAACACAAGGCCCTGTACGGCGTCAAGCAGCCGGCCCCGGAGGGCGAGCAGTTCATCCCGCTCGGCCAGGCCAGGGTGGCCCGGGAGGGCACGGACGTGACCTTGGTCGGGCTGTCGATCACGGTCGGGATGTGCGAACGGGCCGCCGCCGTGTTGGCCGACACGGGGATCAGCGCGGAGGTCATCGACCTGCGGACGCTCGTACCTCTGGATGCCCAGGCGGTGCTCGGATCGGTCGGGAAGACCGGTCGGCTCGTCGTGGTCGAGGAGAACCCGGGGCAGCTCGGCTGGGGTGCGGCCATCGCGGCGCTCGCTGCCGAGGAGGCGTTCGACGACCTGAGAGCGCCCGTCATCCGGGTCAGCGGGGGCAACGTTCCCTGGCCGGTCGCCCGCGAACTCGAGGCTGTGGTCGATGTCAGCCCGGAGCGGATCGCGTGGGCCGTACAGACGCTCATGAAGCACGCGGCTGCGCCGCCACGTCAGCACTGACCCCTAGCGAGAGGAACAGCGATGCAGATCAGAGGTGAGGAGGTTCTCCTCCCGACATCGGCGGTATCGGCGTTCCCGCGGCCGCATTGGCTGCAGGGCCGCATTCTGGGGACGCTGAACGAGCCGGTCTACCGCAGCCACAACCTGCGGGTGGCCTACGAGGACGCCGTCAAGCTGTGCGCGCACGAGCAGGAGGCGGCCGGTCTCGACATCCTGACCGACGGCGCGCAGTACTACGAGTGGGAGGCGCCGGGCTTCCAGCTGGAACCGATCTTCCACTTCATCCCGGAGAACCTGGCCGGTTTCGAGCCCTACGGCCCTCCGGGCGACGGGGCGAAGTACAAGCCGTTCTACAAGGCTGCCGTCACGAGCAAGATCGAGTGGAAGCGGCCTATGTTCGAGAGCGTCGTCACCGCGATGCAGGGCGCGACGACCAAGCCGTTCAAGGTGGCGTTCCTCGGGCCTGCGCAGCAGAGCATCATCGTCGACGACCAGTTCTACGGCGACCCGCTGAAGGTCGCCCAGGATCTCGCCGTGGCCATGAACAAGGAGCTGAAGTACCTGGTCAGCATCGGCCTTGAAGCCGTGCAGCTGATCGACGTGCTCGCGCCGTACACCCAGGACATGTGGCAGATCGAGGTGCAGAACACGATGTTCGACGGCGTGGACGCGCTGAAGTTCTGGCACGTCTGCTACGGCAGCGTCGACGGGCAGCGGGATGTGTTCGAGGCCAAGACGGCGGACATGATGCCGCTGTTCAAGGAGTCCACCGCCGACGTGATCCATCTGGAGTCGTGCGCCACCGAGTTCAGCGACCTCGAGGCTTACCGCGACTTCCCGACGGACAAGGTGCTCGGCCTCGGCGTGGTCGATGCCAAGAACCTGCACGCGGAGACGCCGGAGATCATCGCCGACCGCATCCGCAAGCGGTTGGAGATCGTTCCGGCCGACCGCCTGCTCGTCGCGCCCGACTGCGGGCTGGGATATTTCAGCCGTACGGCGGCGTATGCGAAGCTTCGCAACATGGGCGAAGCGGTTGCGATGGTGCGAGCGGAGCTATGAGGTGACAGCAACCGCCACCGTGGATCTGCCCGGAGTCCGGCTGCAGGCAGGCGATCACATCTGCGCGTTCTACCGCCAGCCGGACGAGCGCGACGGCATCCTGATCCCCTATCTGCTCGGTGGGCTCGCCAGCGGGAGCAAGTGCACCTGCGTCGTCGACAGCTGCGCCCCGGCGCATGTCCTGGACCGGCTGGGCGAGACCGTGGATGTGTCGGCATGCGTCGAGCAGGGTCAGCTGGAGGTGCTGGACTCGGATTCGACGTACTTCGACGGTGGCGGTTTCCTGCCGCAGCGGATGCTGAAGTTCTGGGCCGCGAAAGCGCGTTGGTCGGGCAGTTCGGACGGCCACGTGGTCCGCAACATCGGCGACATGACCTGGGCCCACCGGGACAAGCCGGGCGTCGCCGACCTGGCGATGTACGAGTCCGAGCTCAACCGGATCATCGGGAGCTACCCGCAGATCGTGCTGTGCCTGTACGACATGAACCGCTGCGACGGCGAGATGGTGCTTGACGTCCTGAAGACGCACCCGAAGGTGATGCTCGGCGGCATGGTCATCGACAACCCGTACTACCTGGAGCCCGACGACTTCCTCGCCAGCCGCGCCCGCTGACCGCTCGACCCGTGATCCGGTCGGGCATCAAGCCGAGCCGGTTCAAACCGCGCCGGCTTAGGGTCATCCTCGCCCCGGCGGTTTCAGTCAGCGGCCGTACTTCTGCCAGTGCTCGCCGAACAGGTCCTCCTCGCTGACCGCGCGCGGCTCGATCGGCCTGGCCACCCACGTCAGGTTGACGAAGTGCCGGGCGTTGACGTTCTCGGTGGTGATGTTCCCGCCCCACGTCCCGCAGCTCAGACTGAGCGTGAACGGCAGCCCGCTGCGGGGGCTCCCGGCCCCCTCGTTGAGATTCATGTTCACGAGCACCCTGGACGTCTTCGTCATGGTCGCCAGCGTGTCGACATTGGCATCCGTCGTCGTATGAATCCCGCAGGTGTGCCCGAGCCCCTGGTAGGCCGTGATGTCGTTCACCAGTTCGGCGGCCGTCGCCACCTCCCCGTCGTACCGGTAGACCGCCAAGACAACCGACAGCTTCTCGCCGGAGAACGGGTGCTCAGGTCCCGTCCCCGTCTCCTCGACGATCAGGAACGTCCGGTCCGACCCGATCGAGAACCCGGCCAGCGCGGCGATGTCCGCCGCAGGTTTCGCCACCACCTCGATCGTCGGGATGTGCCCGCCGGAGGGCCACATGGCCTGCTGAAGAGCCGCCGCCTCCTCGGCCGAGCACAGGTGCCCGCCACCGGTGGTCAGGCCCGTCAGCAGCTCGTCGTACACCGATGCATGCGCGATGACGGAGTTGTCCGCCAGGCAGCTCGTGGCGTAGTCGAACGTCTTTGCCGCCACGATCATCGCTGCGGCGTCGGCCACGTCGGCCGTCTCGTCCACGACGTGGACGGCATTTCCCACACCCACGCCGTACGCCGGGGTGCCGGAGCTGTAGGCGGCCTTGACCATTCCCGCGCCGCCGGTGGCGACGACGAGATCGGCCTGCCGCATCAGCTCCTGGGTCTTCGGCAGCGACGGCTCCGGCAACGACTGCACCAGGTCGGCGGGGGCGCCGACCTGCTCGCATGCGGCGCGCATGACGTCCACGACCAGCTCCGTCGACTTCTGCGTCCGCGGATGCGGCGCCACGACGATGGCGTTGCGGCCCTTGAGGGCGAACAGCGCCTTGACCGGCGGTGTCGCGTCGGGACCGGTGGTCGGGATCAGCGCAGCGACGACGCCGACCGGCTTCGCGATCTTCACGAGCCCGAGTTCGGGAGACTCCTCGACGACGCCGACAGTCCGCACGCTTCGCATGTCGTTCAGGACTCCAGTGACGCGCTTGTTGATCTTGGTCACCTTGTCGGCATAGTTGCCGAAGCCGCCCTCGTCCACCGCCAACCGGGCCAGCGCCTCGGCGTTGTCCTTGCGTACGACGGCCCACGCCACCGCTGTGACCAGCTCGTCGACCTGCTCCTGGGTGTACTCAGATATTGCCTCAGCGGCCGTACGGGCCCGTTGGATCCTCGAAGTCACATGGTCCCTCGCCTGCTCAGTCAACTCAGCCATAGCTCAACAGTGGCGACAACGCTCCCGGCAGCCACTGCTCTGCCGGGTCGAGCTTGCCGGTGCCCTTCGTCCTGTCGAGACCTGACCGCGCTACCGCGTCGCGCCCATGCTGACGCGGTGCCTCGCCTGCTCGTCCTCGGCGGCGGGGCGGCAGGCATGTCCGCAGCCTCCGCCGCGCGCCGTGTGGACTCCGCCCTCGAGATCGTCGTGCTGGAGGCGAATGGGTACGCCGCGTACGGCATGTGCGGCCTGCCGTACTACATCGGTGGCGTCGTCGACGGCGCCGAAAGCCTGCTCGCACATCCCCCCGAGACGTTCCGCGCCGACCGCGGCCTCGACCTCCGCCTGCACACGCGCGCCACGCTGATCGATCCGGACCGGCACAGCGTGGAGACCGACCACGGCGAGCAGATCGGATACGACGCTCTCGTGGTCGCGGCCGGCGCGCAGCCGACCCGGCCGCCGATCCCGGGCACCGACCACGAGCGCGTCTTCACCATCCGCGCCCTGGAGGACTCGATCCGGCTCCGAGGGCTGATCGACAAGGGCCTCGTCCGGCGTGCGCTCGTCGTCGGCGCCGGCTACATCGGGCTGGAGACCGCCGAGGCATTGGCCATGCACGGCGCCGAGGTCGAGGTGGTCGAGGCACTCCCCCGCATCACGATGAGCGTGGACACGCCGATCAGTGACGTGGTGGAAGCCGAACTACGCGCCCACGTGCACGTGCGGTTGGGAGCGGCCGTCATGGCTCTGGAGCCGAACGGTGACGGCCTCGTCGCCCGCCTGGCCGACGAGGACCTGCGCGACGACACGATCGACGTGGATGCGGTCGTGCTCGCCACCGGGATGCGACCTGACAGCCAACTGCTCACCACTGTCGGAGCGGACCATCTTCCCGGCGGCGCGGTCCTGGTCGACGACCAGATGCACACGTCGATTCCGGATGTCTTCGCGGCGGGCGACTGCGTGGCGCATCGCCACCGCATTCTCGACGCGCCGGCGTGGATTCCGCTCGGTCCGGCGGCGAACAAGACCGGCCGGGTGGCCGGAACCGTGGCAGCCGGCGGCCAGGCCACGTTCGCCGGCATCGTCGGGACCGCGGTCGTCAAGGTGTTCGACCTCGAGGTCGCCCGGACCGGACTGAGTGCGGCCGAGGCCGGGCCGGGAGCCTTGACGTGCGATGTGGTGCACCGCTCCCGCGCCAAGTACTACCCCGACGGGCATCCGCTGCACGTGCGGCTGGTGTTCGAGCCCACCGGACGGTTGCTCGGCGGGCAGCTGGCCGGCCGTGACGGCGTCGCCAAGCGGATCGACGTGCTCGCAACCGCGCTCTACGCCGGGCTCAGTGTCGCCGACCTCGCCGAACTGGACCTGAGCTACGCGCCGCCGTTCGCGCCGGTGTACGACCCGGTGCTGATCGCGGCGCAGCGTGCCGTAGCCAGCCTGCCCGCCGTATCGGATACCTGAGGAGTCGCATGGGTTTCCAGCCGCAACGCGACAAAACGGTCAGCGTGGCCATGGCCGTCGCCGACATCGCCGACGGCGCGATGATCGCGTTGGGCGGCGGGTTGTCGGCCCGGTTGCCGATGGCCTTCGTCCGTGAGTTGATCCGGCAGGGCAAGCAAGATCTGCATCTCGTCGGATCCGCGCACAGCATCGACGTGGACCTGCTCGTCGCCGCCGGGGCGGTACGCCGCTGCGAGGAGAGCTACGTGGGTTTCGAGCAGGATCTCGGGCTGGCCCCGGCGTACCGCCGGGCCGCCGAGTCCGGCAACATCGAGGTGGCCGAAAGCTGCTGCGTCACCATCTTGGCGCAGCTGCGCGCCACCGAGCTGGGCTTGCCCTTCCTGCCGGTACGTGGGGTGCGCGGCTCCGACATCCTGCGGCTGCATCCGGAGTACGCCGAGGTGACCTGCCCGTTCACCGGCGAGGTGCTCGTGGCCGTACCGGCGCTGAAACCGGACGTGGCCCTGCTGCACGCGCCGCTCGGCGACCGCTACGGGAACCTGCATCTGGAGCAGCCGTACGTGCTCGACGAGCGGTTCGCGTCGGCGTCGGCGCGCGTCGTCGCCACCGTCGACAAGCTGGTGTCCACCGAGGGCGTTGCCGCGGCGGGCGTCACGATCCCTGCCCACCTGGTGGCGGCGGTGGCCGAGGTCCCCTTCGGGGCCCACCCCACGTCCTGCTATCCCGACTACGCGTACGACCGCCAGCACCTGTCCACGTACGTGAAGGCCGCCCAGGCCGGTGGCGAGGACCTCGCCGGCTACCTCAAGACCTTCGTGTACGGCGTCGCGGACGAGATCGAGTACCGGGAGCTGATCGGTGGCGACCGGCTGGCCGAACTCGGCCGGTGGACACAGTCCACCGAGGACTGGAAGGGGCTGTTCCGGTGACCGCCGACGCACTCTTCGCCGCGGAGGCGCGATGACCCAGTTCAGCCTCGACGAGTGGTTCGTCGTGCTGCTCGCGCGAACCATCCGCCCGGCCGAGACGGTGTTCCACGGTTTCGGGAGCCCCTGCGCGCAGGTCGCCATGCATGTTGCCCGGCGGACCCACGCCCGCGACATGACCCTGATCGAGGGCGCGATGTACGCGGTGAACCCGGATCCGCCGTTCATCCCGCCGACGAGCAACGACGCGAGCCTGAAGCGGGGCGCGCCGTACAGCATGCGGTTCGAGGAATTCTTCGACGCCGCGATCCGCGGCGACGTCGACCGGATGTTCCTGTCGGGCGGGCAGATCGACGGCCACGGCAACACCAACGTGACCGGCATGGGCCCGTCCGACACCGGCTTCAAGGTAAAGCTGGGCGGCGGTGGCGGCGGCTGCAACCTGGCCGCGACCATCCGGCACCTGTCGCTGTGGAGCAGCAGGCACCGGTCGGGGCGGGCGCTCGTCGAGGCGTGCGACTTCATCACCGACATGGGCCACCGCAACCCGGCCGGTGACCGGGTCGACCTCGGCTACACCGGCGGGGGTCCACAGTGGATGGTCACTGAGCTCGGGGTCTTCAGTTTTCCCGGAGGCCAGGCTCGCCTCGACTTTCGCTTTCCCGATGTATCGGTAGAGGAGATCCGGGCGGTCACCGGCTTCGAGCTGCGGGTGGCCGGCGACCTACGGACGGTGGTCCCTCCGTCCAGCGCCGAGCTGTCCGCGCTGCGGGCAGTGGATTCCCTCGGCATACGCCGGGGTGAGTTCGCCGCGGCCGAGCTGGACCGCGTCTTCGACCACGACCCGGCCATGGGCTGCGCTTGCTGACAGGCCTGGACGCGGTGTTCAATCCCCGGCGGATCGCTCTGGTCGGCGCCTCTGATCGGCCGGGGACGATGGGCCGGCTGCTCTGGGACAACCTCAAAGATTTCCCGGGCGAGGTGGTGCCGATCTCCCGCTCGGCGAACATCGACGGCACCACGGCGTACGCCGACCTCGCCGATGCGCCAGGGCAGATCGACCTCGTGGTTGTCGGAGTACCGGCCGAGCGGGTGCTCGACACGATCCGGTCGGCCGCTGCCAAGAGGGTGCGCGCGGCCGTTGTCCTATCGGCCGGGTTCGCCGAGATCGGCGCCGACGGAGGCCGCCTGCAGGACGAGGTGGTCGCCGCGGCGCGCGCGGGTGGTGTGCGCCTGGTCGGGCCGAATTGCTTCGGCGTACAGAACTGCGACCTGCCGTTGAACGCGTCCATTGCCCCCGGCGCTCCGAAGGGTGACGACCGTGGCGGCATCAGCCTGGTGACCCAGTCCGGTTCGTACGGCATGGCCGTGCACGCCCTCGGCCTGGACGAGGCGATGCCCTTCGCAAAGGTGTACGCCGCCGGCAACAAGTCGGAGATCTCCGACGCCGAGACGCTGGCGTACCTGCGTCAGGACCCGGCCACCCGGGTGATCTGCCTGCTGCTGGAGTCGATCACGGACCCGCGGGAGTTCTTCGCCGAGGCCTGCCGCACGACCGCGGTCAAGCCGGTGATCGCCGCCGTCACCGGACGCAGCGCTGCCGGCAAACGCGCCGCCGTGTCCCACACCGCGGCGTTGGCCTCTGACACCGCGATCCGCGACGCCGCGCTCGCGCAGGCCGGTGTCGTCCGGGCGTCCTCCGGCCTGGCGATGCTCGACGCGGCGAAACTACTGTCGG
>JACCSC010000398.1 GCA_013813215.1 Geodermatophilaceae bacterium
TCCCGACCAAGACCGACGCGCGCAGGTTCCTGGTTGACGTCGAGGCCGACCTTCGGCGCGGCGTCCTGCGCGACCCGTTGGCCGCTCAGGTCACCGTCGGGATATGGACTCGTCGCTTCCTCGAAGCCCACGCGGTCGGACTCAAGCCATCGACAGCCGCGTCCTATGGTTCGCTCTACCGCTGCTGCATTGGTCCGCATCTTGCCGAGCACCGGCTCGACCGGCTCCGCAAGTCGCACGTCCGCGAGTGGGTGGCCGAGCTGCGCGCACGCGGGCTCAGCGCATCGCGGGTACGGCAGGCGCTCGTGGTGCTGACCAAGGCGATTGAGGCCGCGGTCGACGACGACCTCATCTCGGCCAACCCGTGCCGGGGAGTCAGCCCGCCGGCCTTGCCGGCCACTGAGCCGCACACCCTATCCGCAGAGCAGGTGCAGTCGTTGCGCGAAGCCCTCCGGCCGCCGTTCGGGCTGCTGGTTGACTTGTTGGCCGTCGGTGGGCTCAGGATCGGGGAGGCGCTTGCGCTACGGCGTCGGTCGGTGGACCTGCTGCGCGGTCGCTTGTGAGCGAGGCGCTGTCGGAGGTGGGCGGCAAGCACCGCTTCGGTACGACGAAGGCGCACCAGGGACGCGAGGTACCGCTGCCGCGCTTCCTTGCCGAGCGGCTGACCGAGCATCTCGTTGGGCTGCCGTCGGATCCTCGAGCGCTGCTGTTCACGTCGTCTGTCGGTGGGCCGGTCCGCTACCGCTCGTTCAAGCGTTATGCCTGGGCACCGGCGATCGAGGCCACCGGGCTGCACGACGTGACGCCACATGACCTCCGGGCCACCTGCGCGTCATGGATCGCCGAACAGCACGGCGTGATGGCCGCTGCCCGGTACCTCGGGCACAGCTCGGCTTCGGTGACCACACGGCACTACGCACGCGCGCGGCAGGGGGTCGACGCGGCGATTGTCGCCGCGTTCGAGGCCACCTTCGACGGTGCCGCCGGCAACGAGACCGAATCCGATCGGGCACGTAGGGGGCACGACACTGCCGCCCGCCGGAACGGACACGGCGCTGACCTGCCTGAACGCGCGTAAAGCCGCGGTTTAACCGGTGGACTCACAATCCGTCGGTCGTGGGTTCGAGCCCCACCCGCCCCACAGTGGATGGCCCCACCGTCCCCGATGGCATCCGGAAGACCATATCGACCAAGCCGGCTGCCGGAATTTAGAGCGCGGACGAGGCTGGGCAGCCGGCTGCTCGCCTCCATCAGGGTCGGCAGAGCGGGTCCGCGGCCGGCCGCCTCAGGGGTGCGATTTGCGGTCCCGCTTGGCGGCGCGCTCGGCCAGTTGCTCGGTCGGGTACTGGGTTGCGGTGCGCGACCACCCGGCCTGGTCCTTGGCGACCCGCGCGTCCAGCCGCAGGTTGAAGCCGTCCGAGCGCATGTCCGACGCATGCCGCAACGAGCGGCCTTGGGCTTTCATCCGCTGGTCGTAGCGCCAGCACAGGCCTAGGACGATCAGCAGGAACAAGCCCACTGCGATCCAGAAGATCTCCATCGGTGCCCCCTCGGGTGCGCCCAACCTACCGGCTCGGGCGCCGACAGCCGACGCCGACGACGCGGGAGCCCGGGGGTCAGAGCGCGTTGATCGCCTCGATGAGCTGCTTTTCGGTCGCGCGTCCGAGCCGCTCCATCTCCATCTTCATCACCGGCGTGCCGAGCTTGGCCAGGCCGTGCAGGTCCACCGTCGACTCGTAGGTGATCTCGCTGCCCGAACCGGACGGTCGCACCGTGATGTCGTCGGTCGACGTCGCGGTGTCGTTGCGCCCCACCAGGGTGACGCGGTTCGCCTCGAGCCGTTCGAGGCGGTAGGTCAGGTCCGTTTCACGGCCGAGGATCTTCGACACGTTGGCCCACGACGAGCCGACCTGGACCGGGCCGCTGTCCTGCCGGGTGCTGCTCTGCGTGCCCGGGTCCCACTGCTCGGCGTTGCCGAAGTCGGCGACGTAGGCGACGACCACGTCGACCGGCCTGTCGACCACGAACGTCCGGGACACGTTGACCATCAGGAGCGCTCCTTGCTCGGCGGATTGTCCCGTCCACCGTAGGCACCGACCACCCCAACGGCCCGGCGTCAGAGTCCGAGCACCGCCAGCCGCTCGGCAAACCGGCGGCGGGCGTCGGCCACCACGTCCGGGCGCTCCCGGTACAGCGCGAGGTGCGCGGAGAGAAGCTCCACGGCTGGGATGTCGCGACGGTCGATCCGCCAACCCGGGGTCGCCGCCTCGGCGGGCCAGCCGTGTGCGGCCACGACGGCCTGCTCGACCGGTGCGCGCCGGGCACCGAGGAACTCGCGGTCGGGCACGTCCACCGTCTCGGCGAGCCCGAGAAACCGGAGCAGGGCGTCGGCCAGCGGCCCGAGCACGGCGTTCGACGGGTGGTCGAGGGTCCACATCGCGGCCGGCCCGTCGACCAGGGACGAGACGGCGACGTCCAGCGGTGCCTCCCGGCGCCGTAACTGGGCGATCGAGTCCACGGCGATCGCCCGTACGGCGTCGGACGTCGGTGCCGGCCACCACATCAGGGCCCTGTCCACGTCCAGCCCACGCTCGGCGGCGACGAGCGCCCGCAGGTCGTGGTACTCGGTGAGCGGGGCCGGAACACGGTGCCCGTCACCACCGTGGGCGTTGACGAGGTACGGGAACGCACCGATGTGGAACGTCACCGGGAAGGTGACCAGCTGGCCGCCGGCCGGCAGCAGCTCGGCGAGCTGAGCCGTGCCGCAGCCGGGAATGCGGTACTCGTCGCGGACCGGCTGGCTGATGAGCACAGCGCTCGTACGGACCACCTCGCGTACCCGGTCCAGTCCGGCGTCGTCCACGAGGAACACCGGGGGTACGACGACGACCTCCAGGTCGTGCCGGGCGAGTGGCTCGCGCAACAGCAGGGCCAGCGGCTCGGCCTGGCAGTTACCCCATACGACGACCGTGTTGTCCATCGCCACCCCATTCTTCCCGTGCGGACTCGATCCCGGCACCCCAGACTCGCAGACATGCCGCTGAGTTCTCCCGAGGGCAAGAGCTGGATCCGCGATCGCGTCGTCGCTCTGGGCGCGGCCCAGCCGGTGTCGGTGCTCGACATCGGACCCGGAGTCGGCACGTACGCCAAGCTGCTCGCCGGGCCGGCACTCCGCCGGATCGTCGGCCTGGAGATCTGGGAGCCCTACGTGCGGACCTACCGACTGCACGAGTTCTACGACGAGGTCCTGATCGGCGACGCGCGGAAGGTAGCGCTGCCGGCCGCGGACATCGTGATCCTCGGTGACGTCGCCGAGCACATGACCGAGAGCGACGCGGTCCACCTGTGGGCGCGGTGCGCCGAGGCGGCCCGCCTCGCGGTGTACCTGTCGATCCCGGTGGTGCACTACCCGCAGGACGAGATCGAGGGCAACCCGCACGAGGTCCACGTTGACGAGGACTGGGATCACGAGCGGGTGCTCGCCAGCTTTGACGGCATCGGCGAGTGGTGGGTGGGCACCGAGGTGGGCGTGTACGAGCGCCGCACCGGCGGATCGGCCCGATCTCAGGACTCCGGCAGGCCCAGGCGGTCCGCGAGTTCGACGACGGTCAGCTCGTAGAACGGGCCGCTCGGGTCGACGCTGCCGACGAAGTGACCGAACAGCTCCAACGTGATCGTGCCCAGGAGCTGACCGAATGCCTCGAACAGCCGCGCCAGCACGGGTAGCGGCACCCCCTCGGCGTGCGTCGACTGCACGTGCTCCAGCTGGGCAACCAGCTCGGGAGCCAGCGGGGGCACCTCGATCGGCCGCAGGGCTCCCGCCGCGGCGACGTCCCGCACCACGTCGACCAGGACGAGCAGCACGTCGGCCGCCGGCTGCACGGTGTCGTGGGGCGCACGGTAGCCCGGTACCGGTGTGCCATAGATCAGGGCGTACTCGTGCGGGTGCTGCACCGCCCAGTCGCGCCACGCGTGGCAGACCGCGACCCAGCGTTCCCGGGGCACGGCCTCACGGTCGGCCGCGCGCAGGGTGGTCGCCAGTGCGGCGTACGAGTCGACGATCAAGGCGGTGAGCAGGTCGTCACGGCTGGGGAAGTAGCGGTACAGCGCCGAGGAGGCCATGCCCAGCTCGCGGGCGACGGCCCGCAGTGACAGCGCCGCGGCCCCGGACTCGGCCACGTGGCACCGGGCGGCGGTCTTGATCTCCTCGGTCAGCTCGGCGCGGGCTCGGGCACGGGCGGTACGGATGGCGGCCACGGCGGTCATCCTGCCATCAACTGTGAGCGGGGATCAATAACGAGAGCAGTGCTCTTGACTTCCGGTCGCAGAACCCACACCATGGGGCACGCCTAGCGAGAGCAGTGCTCTCGCGACAATCGAGAGGATCGCCCATGACCACCGTGACGTACCGCCGCCCAGGAACGGTCACCCGCCGCGTACTCAACCCCTTCGTCGCCCGGCTCACCAAGATCGGAATCAGTGTCGCCGGCTCCCGGGTGCTCCGGGTCCGGGGCCGCACGTCGGGCCAGTGGCGGGAGACCCCGGTGAACCTGCTGACCCACGAGGGCGAGCACTACCTCGTCGCGCCGCGCGGGATCACGAACTGGGTTCGCAACCTGCGGACCGACGATCAGGGGCAACTGCAGTTGGGCCGGCGTACGCAGAACTTCCAGGGCACCGAGGTCACCGGTACGGACCGGCTGGTCGTCCTCCGGGCCTACCTGTGCCGGTGGAAGTGGGAGGTCGGCGCCTTCTTCGGCGGCGTCGGACCGGACTCGTCAGACACCGAACTGGCCGCGATCGCCGACTCGCATCCGGTCTTCCGCGTCCGCCTCCAAGCCTGAGGCGAAGGTCAGCGGTTGGCGTCGGCGTACTGCTGGACCGCCGCGGTGTAGTCGGGGCAGTAGGCGACGGTGGCGGCGTACAGCAAGGTGCCGGCGGTTTCCGGTGGCAGCGCCCCGGAGGCGAGCCGCAGCAGGACCTCCTCGACGCTCCGGGTCTCCAGATCCGCGCAGGCCGTCTGCGCGGCCAGGACCGCCAGGGCCGGCGCGTCGTCCACCGTGGCCCCCTCCACGGCGAACTCCGTGCGCCAGCCAGGGGCGGTGCTGTCCATGGTCTCCACGAGTACGGCGTCCGGCGAGGGGGCGGCCGACGTCGTCGTCGGATCGGCCGCCGGGGACTCGGCCCGGTCGCTGCAACCGGCCAGCAGTACGGCCAGCGTCAGCAAGGCCAGCAGTACCCCTGCCACACGTCGCACGCGTCCCCCATCAGCCCGGCACGGGCCACCCGTGTCCGGCCGATGATAGGCGCGGCTAGGCCGTCAGCCCGGGAAGGCCTCGGCGAAGGCCGCCGTCAGCTCCGGGGAGGCCGGCCCGCTGAACCCGCAGCCGTTGAGCACGCCCTCCTCGGACGCCGTCACCAGATACTCCCCGCCCGCCGCGAAGGTGACTGCGTCCAGCACCGCCGACGTGGTGGAATCCACCTTGGCCACGATGACCACATCCGCCGAGCCGCCGGTGTACCACCGCTCGACGTCGAAGGTGACCGCCGCGTCGGAGATGTCGGTGACCGTCCCGGCGAACGCGGTGGGCATGTCGGCCAGGTACTCCACGCGGAACTCGACGCAGGACGCGGAGACGTCGGGAGCCGGGAGGGCGAGTTCGAGGGCCGTCGGCGGGTCGGCGGTGGGAGCGGGATCGTCGCCGGTGAGCAGCGCGGCTCCCGTCCCGGCGACCAGCACGGCCGCGGCCGCGGCGGCCAGCAGGAGTGGGCGGCGACGGGTCGATCGGGACTCGGTCATGGCGGCCTCCAGGATCTGCTCGGCGCGCTCGCGCGCCAGCGGCTCGGGTACGGCCGAGGGAGGCATCGGGTCCAGCGCCGCGAGCCGCGCCCGCAGGTCCGCGTCGGAATCGTTCATCTCGATGCCTCCTCCCCACCGGGTACTTGCCCGAGTAGGTGTCCGCCTCGGTCGCCGTCCTTTCGCGTCCCGAGCAGGGCGCGCAAGCGGCCGAGGGCCCGGTGCAACCGGATGCTGGCCGCGTTCGCGCTGATACCGAGCACGGTGCCGATCTCGCGCGGAGCCAGCTGCTCCCACGCCCACAGCCGGAGCACCTCCCGGTCGGTGTCACCCAGCCCCGCCAGCGCGTCGAGCAGCCGCGGGTCAGCCGGTTCGGTGACCGGCGCGGGCTCGTCGGCGAGGCGGCGCAGCAACCGCTCGCGTCGCCCCTCGGCTCGGATCTGGTTGGCCAGGCAGCGGCGGGCCACGGCGTAGCACCAGGGCAGTACGGCGTCAGCCGGAATGTCGTCGACCCGCCGCCAGAGCACCAGCAGTACGTCGCCGAGCACGTCCTCGGCGGTAGTCCGGTCCGTACGCCGCAGCAGGTAGCGCTGCAGCGGCACGTACGCCGTCGCCAGCACGTCCTCGAAACTCGTCGGCGCCTCCGCGGCGGAGCGAGCGTCGGCGCTGCGGTGCCGGGCAGGGTCCACGCTCAGAGTGTGTCCGACAGCCCGGCGATCCTTTCGTCGAACGGCCCGGGTCGTGCTCAGCGTCCTGCGTGCGCGATCGCGGCGTAGTCCGGGCCGCTGACAGCGGCGTTGAGCACGGTCCCCACCACGTAGACGTTGCCCGTCCCGGGGTCGACCGCGACGGCGTTCGGCGTGACACTTCCCGCGTTCGTCCCGAACCGGCGCGCCCACTGCTGCGCGCCCGTCGCGCCCGAGTAGGCCACGGTGGCGGCCTGCGAGCGTCCGGCGCTGGACGCGCTCGTGCCGGTCACGTAGACCGCACCGGTGACCGCGTCCACCGCCACGGCGGCGGCGAAGTCGCCGTTCTCGTCGCCGTCATACCGGGCGACCCAGCGCTGCGTGCCGTTCGGCGCGTAGTTCACCGTCGCGTACTCGAAGCTGGCCGTGCCCTGGCTGAACCCGGTCACACTGACCGCGCCCGTGGCCGGGTTCACCGCGAGTCCGACGGCCTCGTCGGTGAGGCCGGCGGTGCCGTCGTACGACGCCGCCCAGCGGGCGACCCCATTGGTGTCGAACGCCCTCGTGCGGTAGTCGAAGAAGTCGCCGTTCGACCGGCTGCCGGTCACGTACACCGCGTGGCGGGCGTAGTCGACCGCGATGTCCTCGCCGGTCGTGCTGACGTTCCCCGGTCCCACGGCCCGGTCGGTCCAGAGCACCGCTCCGGTGCTGCTGTACGCCTGGGTCGTGGAGGATTCGATCCCGGTGTCGAGGTTGCGGCTGCTCCCCGTCACGTACGTCGTCCCGTCGGATCCGACCGCGACCGCCCGGCCGCGGTCGGCGAAGCTTCCCGGCACCGAGTAGCGCACTCGCCACTGCGGTGTCCCGGCCGGGGAGTAGGCGATGGTGGCGTAGTCCGACGTTCCGCTGGCCCCCGCGCTGCTGCCCGTGACCGAGACGTTCCCAGACGACGAGTCCACGGCGATGTCGTTCGCGCTGTCGGCCGCGCCGCCCGGTCCGGCGTACCGCTTGGCCCACCGCCGGGTGCCGTCGTTCGCGTCGTAGGCCACGGTCGCGTAGTCCCCGTCCGTGGCCGAGAAGCTCGTCCCGGTCACGTAGACGGTGTCCCGGCTGGAGTCCACGGCGATCGCCTCGGCCGCGTCGAAGTCGTGCGCCGGGCCGTCGTACCTCGCCGACCAGAGCACGGCGCCGGTCGGGCCGTAGGCGACGGTCCGGAAGTCGTTGTCGCTCCCGGGGGAGGCGACTGTGCCGGTGACGTAGACGGTGCCGTCCGTCCCGACGGCGACGTCGCGCGCGTAGTCCTCGGCGTCGGGACCGGGAGCGGGGCCGGCGTACCGGTCGACCCACAGCGGATCCCCGGGCGCCGCCGAGGCCGGTACGGCGCCGCCCAGGAGGCAGATCGCGCCGGTCAGGACGGTCGTGACAACTGCACGGCGCATCGGTCCACCTCGCTGTGGTCAGCCCCCGCCGGATGACTGTGCTGGTCAGATTCGCCTTGACCGGCCGGCCCGTCAAGGCTTGTCCCCGCGCGGACGCGGCGCGCTACTCGCGCCGCAGGCCGCTGAGGATCCGCTCGACGTGGACCTGGGGGTCGCCCAGGTTGTCCACCTCGATCCGCTCGCCGGTCCACGGTTCGTAGTCCCGTTCGACCACGGCCGCCCAGCCCGGAACTCGCCAGTCCGCGAGGTCGGACTCCCGCTGCTCGACCTGCCGGCGATGCCGGTCGCGGTCGGAACACGTCACCTCGACGAACGTCAGCGGTACGTCGGTCGCCGTGGCCAGCTCGCGCCAACCGGCGCGGGCGAGCTCGACGGGGTTCACCGCGTCCACTACGACGTCAAGGCCGGTGCGCAGGCTACTCTCGGCCACCCGGTTGGCCACGACGTACCCGGCCGCCCCGACCGAGGCCTGGTCGGCCACCAACCCGGCACCGATCAGCGCCGCCTCGATCGCGTCGACCCGCAGGTACGTCGCCCGTAGCCGCCTGGCCACCTCCGCGGCCAGCGTGGACTTGCCGGTGCCCGGCAGCCCGCCGAAGACGACGAACATCTAACCGGTGTCCAGTTGGGCGACGAGCTTCTTCGGCGCGATCTGCCGGTAGGCCTCCCGGACCACCTCGGCGATCTCGTCCCAGTCGACGGGCACGTCCAGCCGTACGCCGAGCCAGCCCCGGTGGCCGACGTACGGCGGGCGGAAGTACCGCTCCGGGGCCGCCGCGATCGCGGCCTCCTGCTCACCGGGCGGGGCCGCGCACCAGAATCCGATCCGGTCGTCGTGGTGGCGGTCGGCGTACGTGACGAAGACCTTCTTGTCCCGCACGAACCAGGTCGGCTCGCCGTGGCTGGTCCGTTCGGTGGTCTCCGGGAGCGCCAGGCACAGCGCGCGTAGTCGCGGCAGCGGGTCCATGCGTTGATCCTGCCGCAGAGGTACTGGCGCACCGGCAGCCCCAGCAGGCACAATGGTGACGGCATCTGACAGGACCGGACGAGCCCGCTGGGGAAGGCGCAGCTCGACGACCGGAGGTCATGGTGCCTACTCGTGGTGTTGTCTACATCCACGCCTGCCCGCCTGCGGTCTGCCCGCACGCGGAGTGGGCGATGTCCGGCGTGCTCGGAACCCGGGTCACCGTCACCTGGATCGAGCAGCCGACCGCCCCGGGCCAGCTGCGCGCGGAGTGCGCGTGGGCGGGGGCGGCGGGAACCGGCGCCCAGCTCGCCGCGGCCCTGCGGGCCTGGCCGATGCTGCGTTTCGAGGTCACCGAGGAACCGAGCAGCGGGTACGACGGCGAGCGGATCGCGCACGTCCCAGGCCGCGGGATCTACCGGAGCACGGTGGGCGCGAACGGTGACCTGATGGTGGGGGAGCAGCAGCTACGCGAGCTGCTGGCCAAGGCCGGGACGGTGGAGGCCTACCGGTACGCCGTCGCGCGGCTGCTCGGAACGGACTGGGACGCCGACCTGGAGCCCTACCGGCTGGCCGGTGAGGGCGCTCCGGTGAGCTGGATGCACCAGGTCGGCTGACCCGGGAACCGCGAGGACGCCGAGAGCGTCTATGCGCCATGATCCCGCTGCCGCGAGCCGTCGTGGCAACGCTCGCGGTCCTGCTCGTCGCGGGCTGCGCCAGCGGGACCGACCCGACCGACCCGCCAGCGCGTCAGGTGGAATGGACGGCGATGGCCGAGTCACCCCTCGGGTCACGCGGCGGCGTCCTGTCGGCCTGGACCGGTGAGGAACTGCTGCTCCTCGGCGGCTCCACGTCGCGGCCGTGCCCGCCCGGCGCCGACTGCGTGGGTCCGAGCGCCGAGCAACTCCTGACCGACGGGGCGGCGTACGACCCCGACACCGACATGTGGCGGGCGCTGGCCGACGCACCGCAGACGCTGCAGTGGGCGGTCGCGACGTGGACCGGGGCCGAGCTGGTGGTAGTCGTCCCTGCCCTGGACACCGAGGTCGTGCAGCCGGCCGCCACGTTGGCGTACGACGTCGCGGCCGACACCTGGCGTGCGCTGCCGGCCGGACCGGCGGAGTTCTACGGCCGCGGTGTGTGGAACGGATCCGAGCTGTTCTTCCCCATCTCCGAGACGACGTACGGCGCGGACTGGGCCCTCGATCCGGCTACCGGTCGGTGGCGCGAACTGTCCGCCGATCCGTTCGGTGGCTCGTTCGACCGCAGCTTCACCTGGGTCGACGACCGGTTCCTGGTCACCGGCCTTCCGATGTCCGACGTCGGCGGGTCGGACGGAGCGCCGTACCAACTCGCGCAGTACCGGCCGGACACCGACACCTGGGCCCGGCTGCCCCCGACCGCGGTGGGCTTCTGGGATCCGACCTGGTTCCTCGCCGACGGCCGCCTGGTGAACGTCCGCCAGGACGCCTATACGGCGGGGAGCGACCTGAGCCTGTCGCCTGGCGGTCAGCTCGACCTGGCCACCGGCGTGTGGTCCCCCGTCCCGCAGACCGAGCTAAGCGGCCAGGAGCTGTACCTCGGGTGCCAGCTGCCCGCCGTCGGGCCGGCCGGGGACTGGATCGGTGGCGGCGGACCGATCCTGGTCTCGCTCGATCCGCCGACGACGACGTTCGTGGACAACTGCGCCGGCCTCACCGAACCGCAGCTGGCGGTGTGGACGGGCAGCGAGATCCTGATGTGGGGCGGCCCGGACGCCGGCTACGAGACGTACCTGAACCAGGGCGATCGGTGGACGCCGCCACCCCCGTCCTGACCGGGTGAGGGGCACGACACAGCCGCCCCACACACACCGGGAACCCCGCAGGGCGCATACTGGACTCGCAGGCGCCGCCGACATGGCCGCGCCCTGGGTCGTTTGTGAGCGTCTGGCGCAGTGCGCAGGCCGCCGGCAGCACGGCCACCCGTGATTCGCTGGAAGGCCCCACTGTGAGTTCTGTCCGTTCCTTTGCCGCGCTCGGCGTACCCGAGAAGCTGTCCGCCGTACTGCAGCGTGAGGGCATCGACGCCCCGTTCCCCATCCAGACCGCCACCCTGCCCGACACCCTCGCCGGCCGCGACGTGCTCGGCCGCGGCCGCACCGGCAGCGGCAAGACCCTCGCCTTCGCGCTGCCGCTCGTCGCCCGCCTGGCCGGGCACCGTTCGCAGCCGTCCCGGCCGCGCGGCCTGGTGCTCGCCCCGACCCGGGAACTGGTCAGCCAGATCGCCGCGGTCGTCGAGCCGCTGGCCGCCGCCTGTGGGCTGAAGGTCACCACCGTGTACGGCGGGGTCTCGCAGTCCCGGCAGGTCACCGCGCTACGGGCCGCCGCCGACATCGTGATCGGCTGCCCCGGTCGGCTCGAGGACCTGATCCGGCAGGGCCACCTGCGCCTGGACGCCGTGGAGATCAGCGTCCTGGACGAGGCCGACTACATGGCCGACCTGGGTTTCCTGCCCGCCGTACGCCGGCTGCTGGATGCCACCCAGCGGCACGGCCAGCGGATGCTGTTCTCCGCCACGCTGGACAACGGCGTGGACGTGATCGTCCGCCGGTACCTGACCGACGCGCTGACCCACTCGGTCGACTCGGCCGCCACCCCGATCCTGCCGACCAGCCACCACGTGCTGGCCGTGGACACCGTCGAGGACAAGAACGCCGTGATCCGAGAACTCGCCTCGGGCGAGGGCCGGCGGCTGCTGTTCACCCGGACCAAGCACGCGGCCAAGCGGCTGGCCCGCCAGCTCACCGACGCCGGGGTGCCCGCGGTGGACC
>JACCSC010000343.1 GCA_013813215.1 Geodermatophilaceae bacterium
GCCCTGTCCGGCACCGCGCAGCCGCGGCGCCGCCAGCGCGACCCGAGCCACTGAGCGCAACCTCGCCGGACGTAGCGTCCCGTGGGTGAGTGAGTCGCGGCGGGGTGTCTGGTACGGCGTCGCGGCGTACGGGCTCTGGGGGCTGCTACCCCTGTACTGGGCGCTGCTCGAACCCTCCGGTGCGCTGGAGATCCTCGACCACCGCATCCTGTGGTCGCTGGCGTTCACGCTGCTGCTGGTCGGCGTACGCCGGCAGTGGCCGGCGCTGCGGGCCGCGGTTCGCAGCCGTCGCACGCTGGTCATCCTGACCGCCGCGGCGGTGCTCATCGCCGGGAACTGGGGCACCTACATCTACGGCGTCAACAGCGGTCAGGTGGTCGAGACGTCGCTGGGCTACTTCATCAACCCGCTCGTCAGCGTGGCCCTCGGTGTGCTGATCTTCCGCGAACGGCTGCGCCACCCGCAGTGGATCGCGGTGGGTATCGGCGCCGTCGCCGTCCTGGTCCTGGCGGTGGACTACGGGCGCCCGCCGTACATCGCCTTGATCCTGGCGTTCACGTTCGGGTTCTACGGGCTGCTCAAGAAGATCGTCGCGGTGCCGCCGGTCCAGGGACTGGCGGTCGAGAGCGCGGTGCTTGCCATCCCCGCCCTGATCAGCCTCGGCGTCCTGGCCGCCCGCGGACAGGCCACGTTCGGCACGGTGTCCGGGCCCCACACCGCGCTGATCATGCTCACCGGTGTGATGACCGCGATCCCGCTGCTGTTCTTCGCCGCGGGTGCACCGCGGGTGCCGTTGAGCACGATGGGGTTGCTGCAGTACCTCGCCCCCGCGATGCAGTTCGCCCTGGGGCTGACGGTCTTCGGCGAGCCGATGCCCCCCGGCCGGCTGATCGGCTTCGTCCTGGTGTGGGTCGCGCTCAGCGTGTTCACCGTCGACCTGCTGCGCCATCGCCGCCGCCCGTTCGTCGAGGAGCCATCGGAGACCGTGCCGGCCGGCTGAAGGCTGCCGCCTGGCGCGCCGCTGCGGCCCGGCACCGAGAGTGCCCTAAGGTGTCAGCCGGAATGACAGCTGTGTGATTCGCCGATCGGAGCTGCATGGACGCATATGGCGCACGCGATCCGGGGCGGCTTCCCGGGGCGTCGGAAGGCCCGGTCGCGGACGGGCTGACCCGCCGCGAATGCGACATCCTGGCCTTCGAGCGGCAGTGGTGGCAGTACGCCGGAGCCAAGGAGCAGGCGATCCGCGAACTGTTCGGCATGTCCGCCACCCGCTACTACCAGGTGCTCAACGCGCTGATCGACAAGCCCGAGGCGTTGGCCGCCGACCCGATGCTGGTCAAGCGGTTGCGTCGGCTGCGGTCCAGCCGGCAGCGGGCCCGCAGCGCCCGCCGGCTCGGGATCGAGCTCTAGCCGAGTACCTGCATGCTGGCCAGCACGTCCGCGCATGCAGTCGCGATGACCTCGGGCCGTTCGGTGACCGCGCAGTTGAGCTGGACCTCGTTGACCCCCCGGAAGACGAAGTGCGCGGTGATGACCTGCCCGCCGTCGTTCGAGGTACCGGGGTAGACGAACCCCCGTGCCCCGTCGACGGTGATCAGTTCCGGCTCGTCGACGAAGTCGAAGCCGCCGGCCTCGAGGTCGGTGACGACACCGGCCAACTCCGCGATGATCTCCTCGTCGGACAACCCATCGGTGTCCACGCCGACGATGTAGGCCTGCACGTCGATGTGGTCCGCGGGCCCGAACCCGAAGCTGGTGCGGAACGAGCCCTCCTCGCCCGCGGTCGGGTCGCCGAGGTCGATCTCGCTCAGGCCGCCGGGCACGGAGTAGCAGTACGGCGCACCAGGCGGTGTGACGGCCGGCGCCGAGCAGGTCAGCCCGCCCGGGTCAGGGTCGCTGGTCGCGGTCGGGCTCGTGGTCGGGCTCGTGGTCGGCGTCGGCGCCGGGCTGCTCGCGGTGGGTGCACTCTGCGTCCGGTCGGCGCTCGGGGGCGCGCCGGTCGTCGACTGCTCACCGTCCGCGCCGGCGGCCAGCTCGCCATCACCCGGCAGGGTCGAGGCGCATCCGCTGAGGGTGAGCATCAGCAACGCAGCGGCCGCGCCAGTTCGCATCCCCTATCCCTACCAGGCGAGCGACGGCTCGGCTGCCGTTCCCTCGCGTCGCTCGGTCATGGCCACGGCGGCAGTTCCGGGAGGTCGGCCGCGCCGCGGCCGTAGAGCCAGGCCAGCACGTCGCGGGGCGGGAGATCGGGCATCGGTACGCCGGTCGCTCGTTCGGGCAGCCGCTCCAGCTGCCGGGCCAGGTTGTGCTGCACGAACGCCTCGGGCCAGTCCGCCGGCCGGTAGCCCAGGTCGAGATCGAGCCGGTGGATCTCGACCTCCTGCCAGCGCATGCCGACCACGGTCTCGACCGACAGCAGGCTTCCGTCCCGCGGCGACTTGATCTGACCGGTCCACTCGGAGTCGGTGAGCGCGGCCAGCCGCTGCCTCAGTGCAGTGGTGGTGGCCTCGACGTCGGCCACCAGCTCGACCGCCGGACGACCCGCACCGGCTTCGATGCCGGCGCTGCGGGCCTCGAGATCGCCGTCGTACATCGCGCGGACCTCACCGCGGCGTACGGCGTCGAGGGCGTCGGTGATCGTCTCGGCGTTGCGGGCGATGTGCGTCAGCACATGGCCACGGCACCAGCCGGGCAGCGCACTGGGCCCGCGCGCGGTGTCGTCGTCGAGTCCGCGGAGCGCGTCGAGCAGAGCGCGCTCGGAAGCGTCCAAGCCGGCCCGCAGCCGGCTGCGCTCCTCGCCGGTCATGCCTGCCGTCCAGATCGCACCGGGGCAGGCTAGCGCGGCCCGGCCGGTCTGCTGAGACGGCGCTGTGAGGACGCCCGGCGCGGGGGAGGGTCCACGTACGCTCGGCCCACGGGCGCGTCGTACCCCTCCGTCCGGTGACCGTCCGACCCGGAGTTGCTGGTGAGCGAACGTGCGCGGTCGATCCGGCTGACCGCGCTGCGCCGGCGACCGCGGCGGACCGGGATCGTGCTGGTCGTCGTCGGGTTGATCGTCGCGGCGCTGGTGGCCTGGTCCGTGCTGTCCACCGGGGACGGGGCCACCGGCTTCCGCGCCGAGGACCTCACCGTGGCCGCGGGCGGCGAGGTCCTGGACGCCACGATCCTCGTACCGGACGGGGTGGACGCCGACCACCCGGCGCCGGCGATCGTCGTGGCGCACGGCTTCGGCGGCTCCAAGCAGAGCGTGCGCTCCGACGCCGAGGCGCTGGCCGGCCAGCGGTACGTCGTCCTGACCTACAGCGCTCGCGGGTTCGGGGACAGCACCGGTGAGATCGGGTTGAACAGCCCGGACTTCGAGGTCGCCGACGCGCAGGCGATGCTCGACCTGCTGGCGCAGCGCCCGGAGGTCGAGCAGGACGGCCCGGGCGACCCGCGGGTCGGCATCACGGGCCCGTCGTACGGCGGCGCGCTGGCCCTGCTGACGGCCGGGTACGACGATCGGGTCGATGCGGTAGTCCCGCAGATCACCTGGAACAGCCTGGTCACGGCGTTCTTCCCCAACTACGCGGGTGCCTCGGCGGCCGGAACCCCTGCGGCCGCACCGCAGGCCGTCGACGGTGTCTTCAAGAAGCTGTGGGCGGGCTTGTTCTTCGCCTCCGGCGCCGCGCCCATCCTGGATCAGCTCGTCGCCGGCGACGGCGACGCACCGCCCCTCCTCGACGGTGACCCGCTCTGCGGCCGGTTCCGTCCCGAGATCTGTGCGGCGTACGTCGAGGCCGCCACGACCGGCCGGCTGTCCCCGGAGTCGGCCGCGCTGCTGGAACGCTCGAGCCCCGCGTCGATCCTGGACCGGATCACCGCCCCGACGCTGCTGATCCAGGGCGAGGCGGACAGCCTGTTCCCGCTGTCGGAGGCCGACGCCAACGCCCGGGGCATCGCCGCGTCCGGCACCGAGGTCGCCCTCGCCTGGTACACCGGCGGGCACGACGGTGCCGGCTCCGACGCCGACACCGAACGGCTGCGCGAGCTGACCAGCGACTGGTTCGACCATCACCTGCGGGCCGGTCCCGAGCCGACCGGCGCCTTCGAGTACGCGCAGGTGACCGGGCTGTCGACCACGAACGGACGCCCCACCTCCGAGCGCACCGTGAGCGAGACCTATCCGGGCCTGGTCGAGGGCAGTACCCCCCGCCGCTCGGTCGAGCTGACCGGCCCGGCTCAACCGGCGGCGTACCCGCCGGGGGGCAGCCCGGCTGCCATTTCACTGATTCCCGGCCTGTCCCAGCTCACCGGACTGCTCGACGGCGTCGGCGTGGACGTACCCGGGCAGGCCGCCGCCTTCGAGACCGGCGTGCTCGACGAGCCGCTGCAGGTCGTGGGCAGCCCCACGGTGTCGCTGCGGGTCGCCTCGCCCACCGGACAGGCCGTGCTCTTCGCCAAGCTGTACGACGTCGATCCCGACGGGCAGGCCAGCCTGCCGCAGGGTCTCGTAGCGCCGATCCGCCTCACCGGCCTCCCGACCAGCGTCGAGGACGCGGCGCCGGTCGAGATCACCCTGCCCGCCCTGGCCTACCGGTTCGAGGCCCAGCACACGGTGCGGCTCGTGCTGGCCACCACCGACCAGGGCTACCTGACCCCGGTCGAACCCGTGCTCTACCAGGTCGCCGTGGCCGCCGAGTTGAGCGTGCCGTCGGTCGAGGGCGAGCCCGTGGACGCCGCGAGCACGCCGTGGATCCCGTTCCTGCTCGTGCTGGCCGGGTCAGCGCTCGCCGCCGGTGTGGTCGCCTGGTTGCTGAGCCGTCGGCGGCGGCGTACCGAGGTGGCCGACGTGGACCCGGCGGGCGTCGGCGTACCGCTGGTGGTCACCGGGTTGACCAAGGCGTACGCCGACGGCTTCGTCGCGGTCCGGGACCTGTCTTTCCGGGTCGAGGCCGGCCAGGTCGTCGGCCTGCTCGGCCCGAACGGCGCGGGCAAGACGACCACGTTGCGGATGCTGATGGGCCTGATCACTCCGACGGCTGGGGAGCTGCGGGTCTTCGGCCACCGGGTACACGCCGGAGCCCCGGTGCTGTCGCGGCTCGGCGCCTTTGTCGAGGGCACCGGCTTCCTCCCGCACCTGTCGGGACGGGACAACCTGGCGCTGTACTGGCGGGCCACCGGCCGGCCCGCGGCCGACGCGCGGTTCGACGAGGCGCTGGAGATCTCCGGGCTGGGCGCGGCGGTGGACAAGAAGGTCCGGACGTACAGCCAGGGGATGCGCCAGCGGCTGGCCATCGCCCAGGCCATGCTGGGCCTGCCCGACCTGCTGGTGCTCGACGAGCCGACGAACGGGCTGGACCCGCCGCAGATCCGCGAGATGCGCGCGGTGTTGCGGCGCTACGTGGACGGGACCAGCACCGCCGACGGCACCGGTCGGACCGTGCTCGTGTCCAGCCACCTGCTGGCCGAGGTCGAGCAGACCTGCACCCACGTCGTCGTCATGCACAGGGGCGCGCTCGTGGCGCAGGGCACGGTCGTCGACGTGGTCGGCGAGTCGTCGTCGGTACTCGTCGGCGTCGACGACCGGCCGCGCGCCGTCGAGGTACTGCGTTCCCTGTCCGGAGTGCTGGAAGTCGCCGACACACCGGACGGCGTGGTGGTCGAGCTCAATGGTCTGGAGCGCAGCGGCCTGGTCCGTTCGCTAGTCGGGGCCGGCGTCGGCGTACAGCAGCTGACCCCGCGCCGGCGGCTGGAGGACGTGTTCATCGCGTTGGTGGGAGAGGGCCATGACGTCGACTGAGCCGTCCGGGGCCGCGCTCGGCTACCGGCCGGGGGCCACCCTCGGGATCCGGGTCGAGCTGAGCCGCCAACTCAAGCGGCGGCGGACCACAGCGGCCTTCGCGTTCCTCGTGGCGCTGCCGCTGCTGCTGATCCTCGCCTTTACCGTCGGGTCCGAGGAGTTCGAGGAGGGCAACCAGGTCAACCTGGTCGACGTCGCGACGGCCAGCTCGATGAACTTCGTGCTGTTCGTCATGTTCGCGACGACTGGCTTCTTCCTCGTCGTGGTGTACGCGTTGTTCTTCGGCGACACGATCGCCAGCGAGGCCAGCTGGGGTTCGCTGCGCTACCTGCTCGCCGCGCCGGTTCCGCGGGCCCGCCTGCTGCGGCAGAAGTTCGCGGTCGCGCTGATCCTGTCGGTGGCGGCGTTGCTGACCCTGACGGTCGTCTCGCTGGTCGCCGGGACGGTGGCGTACGGCTGGAACCCGGTGCGTACGCCGGTGGGAATCACCCTCGATCAGGGCGAGGCGCTCCTGCGGATCGCCGCGATCGTGGCCTATCTCGCCTTCACCCTGCTGACGGTTGGGTCGCTGGCCTTCATGCTGTCCGTCGTCACCGACGCGCCGCTGGCCGCCGTCGGCGGGGCGGTGTTCATGATGATCGTGGCCTCGATCCTGGACGCGGTCGAGGCGCTGGGCGAGATCCGCAGCTACCTGCCGACGGAGAACCAGTACGCCTGGGTGGGCACGCTCTCGACGCCGATGCAGACCGAGGACATGCTGACCGGCTGCCTCCAGACGCTGGCCTACTCCGCGGTGTTCCTGGCTGTCACCTGGTGGCACTTCGGCCGTAAGGATGTCGTGAGCTGATAGCGATTGTCGTGTCCACGCTCGCTGAACGGCCGGATCTTCGGCTCGGTTCTTCGAGCTGACCGACGGCCTTCCCGGAGGGGGTGGAGCCGAACGTCTGGACGCGGCATCGGCTGATGTAGCAGTACCTTGCTACGCTTCGACCGTGTCGGTGAAGATCGCTCAGCGGGAGCTCAGGAACGACGTCGCGGCGATCCTGCGGCGCGTGGCCGCGGGGGAGAGCTTCACAGTGACCGTGCGCGGAGAACCGGTCGCCGAACTTGTCCCGATCCGCGCGCCACGACGGTTCGTCCCCCGCCGGCAGGTGATGGAGATCCTGCAGGCCGCCCCGCCCGATCCCGGCCTGCTCGACGAACTGCGGCAGATGGACTTCGACGACAGCCCTGACCGATGAGGGGGCTGCTGGACACCAGCGTCTTCGTGGGCCAGGAAACCGACCGTGAACTGGGGGCACTGCCCGACGAGGCGGCGCTCTCGGTGATCACGATCGAGGAACTCTCGCTCGGCGTGCGGATGGCGGTCGGGCGTGGCGAGGCGGCTCTGGCCGCGACGAGGCAGACCACCCTGGATCGGGTGGTCCGGGCCTTCGATGTCCTGCCGGTGGATCGGCAGGTCGCGCAGAACAGTGCGCTGATCCGGGCCAGCGGTCGGCTGCGTGGTCTGCGTTTCGGTCCGCTGGATGCGCTCATCGCGGCGACCGCGGTGACGTACGGCCTGACTCTCTTCAGCCAGGACGCGCAGTTCGCCGAGATGGACGGAGTCGAGGTCCGGCTCGTCTGACCGCTCCAGCGGCCCTGACTACACTTCGCCCTACAACTGAACATCTCATCCCGAGGGGCAGAGGGAACGGCCCGACGAAGCCCCGGCAACCATCGCGCGCTGCTCTGGCGAGCCGACCCGCGACAGGTGCCAATTCCGTCCCGCGCGACCGCGCGGGAAAGATGAGCAGGAAGGCCTCGCTCCATGACTCTGGTTGCCGATTCCGCCGTCGCCTGTCCGGCCGACGGCCTGGTCTGCCGCAACTGCGGCGCCGGCTACCCGCTGTCGCCCGTGCACGCTTGCGTCGAGTGCTTCGGCCCGCTGGAGGTCGGGTACGACGACGGCGTACTGGCTGCGGTGACCCGGGCGTCGATCGAGGCAGGCCCCGCCAACCTCTGGCGGTACGCCGGCCTGCTCCCGGTCGGCCAGGACCCGGCATCTCGGGTCTCGCTGAACCCCGGCCTGACGCCGCTGGTGCGCGCCGACCGGCTGGCCGCCGCGCTGGGCATGCGCGCGCTGTGGGTCAAGGACGACAGCGCCAACCCGACGCACTCCTTCAAGGACCGGGTGGTCTCGATGGCAGCCACTGCGGCCCGCGGCTTCGGCTACGACCGGTTGGCCTGCGCCTCGACCGGCAACCTGGCCAACTCCGTCGCCGCCCACGCGGCCCGGGCGGGCATGACCTCGATCGTGTTCATCCCGTCCGACCTGGAACCGGGCAAGATCGTCCAGTCCGCGATCTACGGCGGGACGTTGGTCGCGGTGGACGGCTCCTATGACGACGTCAACCGGCTGACCAGCGAGCTGGCCGAGACCGACGAGTTCGAGTCCACGGCCTTCGTCAACCAGAACGTCCGGCCCTTCTACGCCGAGGGTTCCAAGACGGTCGGCTACGAGACGGTCGAGCAACTGGGCTGGCGGCTGCCCGCCCAGGTGGTTGTCCCGGTCGCGTCAGGCTCCCTGCTGACCAAGATCGACAAGGCCTTCCGCGAGATGGTGGCGTCCGGGCTGGCCGACCCGGGGGACTGGCGGGTGTTCGGGGCCCAGTCGAGCGGCTGCGCTCCGATCGCGGCCGCGTTCGACGCGGGACACGACGTCGTGCAGCCGGTCCGGCCGACCGGGATCGCCAAGTCGCTGAACATCGGCAACCCTGCAGACGGGCCTTACGCACTGGACGCGGTACGGCGTACCGGGGGGTCGTTCGCCTCGGTCGGGGACGACGAGATCCGCGACGGCATGCGGTTGCTGGCCCGGACCGAGGGAATCTTCGCCGAGACCGCCGGCGGCGTGACCATCGCCGTCCTGCGCTCCCTGCTGCGCTCCGGCGCGCTGGACCCCGATGGGGAGACCGTCGTCTACAACACCGGCGACGGCCTGAAGACCCTGGACGCGGTGTCCGGCATCGTCGGCCCGTCGGTGACCATCAAGCCCTCGTTGCGCGCCGTCCGCGAGGCCGGCCTCTTCGGCTAGCCTGACCCCACTTTGCCCCCGGGGTCGTGCTCTGCGCGCCCGAAATGTCCGGTCCGCGTCGCCGCCGGAGGGGCAAAGTCGTGTCAAGGGGGACGGCCAGACTGTGGACGGCCACCTGGCCTGTGGGTGGCAGGCACCGGAGGTGGCCCGCCTCGATCAGCATCGTCGCCGTGGCAATCGAGGTGGCTGGGTACGCCGAACTGCTGCGGTTCGGCATCTCGCCTTCCCGGATTCGCACCATGCGCGCGCACGAGGGCTGGCTGCCACTGCGGCGCGGGGCGTACGTCGAACCTGACCAGCCCTTGCTACGCGGGCAACTGGGCGCGGCAGAGGTCGTGCTGCGACGCCGTTGGGTGGCCAGCCATGGGACGGCCGCGGCTATGCACGGCTTGCTCCTGCTCCGCCCGCCTTCTTCGGCTGCGCTGGTCATGACCGTCGAGCCCGGTTCGGCCAAGCACTCCGACTTGCCCGGACTGCATTTTCACCGGGCCGGGTTACCCACCTCGCACGTCACGGTGATCGACGGCATCGAGGTGACGACCGAACCGCGAACCCTGATCGACCTCGCGCGGGCGTTGCCACGCTTGGATGGCCTCGTCGCGCTGGATGCGGCCTTACACAGCGGTGTAGTGGCCGTTGGCCAACTACGGCGGGTGGTCGCCGACTGTCGCCGCTGGCCGCACATTCGTCGCGCTGCCGCGTTGGTGGAGTTGGCCGATCCGGCGTGCGAGTCCCCTCTGGAGTCGCTGTCCCGGCTGTTCTTCCTCGCCCAGGACATTCCGATGCCACAGAGCCAGGTCAGGCTCACCCGACGCGGACTGTTCCTTGCCCGTTCGGACTTCTGGTGGGAAGCACAGCGGGTGGCCGGGGAAGCGGATGGACTGGCGAAGTACACCGACATCGACGTACTGCGCCGGGAGAAGCTACGTCAGGAGCGACTCGAAGCAGCCGGCGTGCGCGTCGTGCGCTGGACCTGGGACGACATCTATCGTCCGGGTCCGGCCCGGCGTACCGGTGCTCGCCTCCGACGGATCCTGGGCCTCGCCGCCTGACTCGCTCACTTTGCCCCTCGGGTGGTCCCGGGAACTGGACAAAACGGGCGCTGCCGTCGCCACCCCGAGGGCAAAGTCAGCGGGAGAGGGCGTCGATCTGGGCGACCTCGCCGGGCGTCAGCTCGAAGTCGAACAGGGCCAGGTTGGCCGCCAGCCGGTCCCGGTGGGCCGACTTGGGGATCACCACTATGTCGTGCTCGAGGTGCCAGCGCAGCACCACCTGCTCCGGCGTACGCCGATGCGCATCGGCGATCCGCACGATCACCGGATCCGCGGCGGCGCCGCCCTCGAGCGGGCTGTAGCCCTCGAGCACGACCCCGAGCCCCCGATGGTGGGCCAGCAAATCGAAGTCGGCCGACCGCGGGTTCCACGACACCTGGTTCACCGCTGGCACCTCACCGGTGGCGGTGACCAGGGCGTCCACCTGCGCGACGGAGTAGTTCGAGACCCCGATCGCCCGGGCCAGGCCCTCGTCGCGCAGCGTGCGCATCGTCGACCACACGGCCACGATGTCCGGGGGCGGCCAGTGCGCCAGCCAGAGATCGACCGCGGAGACTCCGAGCGCGGCGAGGCTCGCCTCCAGGGTGCGGCGCGCGTCGGAAGCCCGTTCGGCCGGCAGCTTCGTGGTCAGGAACACCGAGGATCCGGCACCGGCCAGAGCGCGGCCGATGTCGGCCTCGTTGCCGTACATCGTGGCCGTGTCGATGTGCCGGTAGCCGAGCTCCAATGCCGTAGCGACCACGGAGGTCGCCTCGGCGCCGCGCAGCCGCCACGTTCCGAGGCCGACCAGCGGGATCGAGCCGACCGGCAATGCCGCCGAAGGTGTCATGGATCTACCTTCCCCCAGCCGGACCGCGCTTGCACTCGACCCCGTCGAGTGCCAGACTTGGGCTGGCACTCTCGCTAGTAGAGTGCCAGCAAGACACCTGGTCGGGACCGGTGAGGCAACCACGAGTGTTGCCGTCCGTCGCGGGCACCACGCCCGGCCGTGACAGTCCAATCATGGAGGACACAGCCGCATGGCAAAGATGATCGCGTTCGACGAGGAGGCACGACGCGGCCTCGAGCGGGGGATGAACATCCTCGCCGACGCCGTCAAGGTGACCCTCGGACCCAAGGGCCGCAACGTGGTCCTGGAGAAGAAGTGGGGCGCGCCGACCATCACCAACGATGGTGTGTCGATCGCCAAGGAGATCGAGCTCGAGGACCCCTGGGAGAAGATCGGGGCCGAGCTCGTCAAGGAGGTCGCGAAGAAGACCGACGACGTCGCCGGTGACGGTACGACGACGGCGACCGTGCTGGCCCAGGCCCTGGTGCGCGAGGGGCTGCGCAACGTTGCGGCCGGCGCGAACCCGATGGAGCTGAAGAAGGGCATCGAGGCCGCGGTCGCCGCGGTCAGCGAGTACCTCAGCGCCACCGCCAAGGACGTCGAGACCAAGGAGCAGATCGCTTCGACCGCCTCGATCTCCGCCGCCGACAACAGCATCGGCGAGCTCATCGCCGAGGCGATGGACAAGGTCGGCAAGGAAGGTGTCATCACCGTCGAGGAGAGCAACACCTTCGGCCTGGAGCTCGAGCTCACCGAGGGCATGCGCTTCGACAAGGGTCACCTGTCGGCGTACTTCGTCACCGACACCGACCGCATGGAGACCGT
>JACCSC010000344.1 GCA_013813215.1 Geodermatophilaceae bacterium
GTGATCGCGGCCACGACCAGGGTGGCCGCGACCAGGCCGTTGACCAGCGGGTCGAGCACGGCCGCGACGCTACCGGCCGCTAACCTCCCGCCGCAGACGCCACCAGCGGCGCCGGGGCGCCTCGACCGGCGGCTCCGGAGCCGGTGCGGGCACCTGCGCCGTCCGGCGGTCCTGCCAAGCAGTGACCACCGCCTCGACGTCCACCGGCATCCGATTCAGTGGTGGACCGGGAGTCGGGAGCCGGTTCTCCTGGTGAATCCGCTCGTTAAGGTCGTCGACCACGTGCCGTACGGCGTACTCCCGGCGTTCCCGGTCCACCCGACCGGGCAGGTCCTCGATCTCCTTGCGCAACCGGAGCGAGTTCGGCAGCGCGAAGTCCAGCTGCTCCCGCGCCAGGTACCCCTTTAGCCACCACAGCTCGTCATCGGGCTGCCCACGACCCGGGATCGGCTTGCCGGCGCCGCTCAGGTTCTCGAAGTCGCCGCGCTCCTTGGCCTCCCGGATCTGCTTCTCGACCCAGGTCTCGAAGCTCATGCCCGCCGGCTTCCGCTCGGTCATCAGGATACCTCCCCGACCGATTGTCACAAACGCCGAGCGATTCGAGCACGATCCCCTCCTGAGCGCATTGCCGCGGCGCGGACGCGGCAGGCTGAACGCAGTCGAGCGGGCGCTGGGCTCGCTCTGCTCGTGCTGGCCACCGCGTGCTCACGAACAAGCGCCGGCCCGCCGTCGGAGTCCGACGGGTCTGCCTCGACCGGTACCGAGCGGCGGCTCCAGGAGTACGCCGTTGCCGGGCAGCCCACCGACGGCCGTGCGGCCGATGCAGTGCTCGGGTTCGACGGCAATGCAAGCTTCAGCGCCGAGGCGCAACTACTAGTCCGGGCGCGCCGAGATCCAGCCGGACCGCTTGCGGCTGTTGGACATGAGTACGTCGGGGGCGGGCTGCGGCGGCAATCCCGCGGTCCCGCCGACGAGGGCCTGTTCGCGCCTCGCCGGTCGCACGACCTACGTCGCGACTTCGTACCCATCGACACCGCTCGGGCAAGCACCGGGCCGGACCGGAAGTCGATTCGGGCGAGCTGGACCTCATCGACATCGGTGACCCGCGGTTCCTCGTCACCGCCGGATGTGCGTCCTGGCACACCCCGACGAGCAGCCTGGTGGCCTACGACGCGGCGGGCGGCGTGCTGACCACCTGGCCCCTGATCGGTCGGGCACCGTGACCCGGCCGTTTCCCGGTCACCCTCATCCCGACGGGGCGGGCCGGCTCCTGAGCCTTGTCCACAGGCCTGTGGACGGCGCCAGTGGGACCACGCGAGAGCGGACAGGATGCTGACAGTGTGCGACGGAGGGAGCACCATGACTGCTGTGAGCGTGATGCCGCGTGCGGAGTACGACTGGACGGTCGACGATCTCGAGTCGCTGCCCGATGACGGCCTGCAGTACGAACTCATCGACGGGATTCTCATCGTGAGTCCCGCGCCGGTTCCTCGGCACCAACGTGCAGTGATCGGCCTCATTATTCTGCTGCACGCAGCTTGCCCAGCTGATCTCGAGGTGCTGGTGTCCCCGATCGACTACCAGCCCAATCGGCGGACGTCCGTGCAGCCCGATGTGCTGGTCGTCAGCCGCGCCGAAGTGGGACCGAAGAACCTCACCGAGCGGCTATTGCTCGCCGTCGAGGTGCTCTCGCCGAGCACGCGCCGCAAGGACCTGGTCCTCAAGCACTCGGTGTACGCCGACGCAGCAGTCGCGTCGTACTGGACCGTCGACCCGGCCGAGCCGTCGATCACCTGCTGGGATCTGGTGGACGGCCGGTACGTCGAGGCCGGTCGGGCGATCGGTGACGAAGAGCTGAGCTTGGAGCGACCGTTCTCCGTCAACCTGTCGCCGGGCGCCCTGGCCGCAGGCTGAGCTCCCGGGCCCTGACGGCTCACAGGTCGAGCAGCCGCACCGCGGCCCGCCGTACGCCGAAGGCCTCGTCCACTGCCGCCAAGGCAGCCTCGGTCGCCCGGCCGTCCACCGCGAGCCGACGTAGCCTGGCCGCCGTGACCGACGACGTTCGCGCCCAGCGGGTCGCTGCCCTGCTCGACCAGCTCGCGACGTACGACGCTGTCGTCGTGGCGTTCTCCGGCGGCGCGGACTCCGCCTTCTTGCTGGCCGCCGCCGTCCGCGCCCTGGGCCGGGAACGGGTCACCGCCGCCACCGCCGTGTCCCCGAGCCTGCCGCACACAGAACTCGACCAGGCGCGGCGCTTCGCCGACGAACTCGGCGTCCGGCACCTGACCCCCGGCACCGACGAACTCAGCCGGGAGGGCTACCGGGCCAACGGTGCTGACCGCTGCTACTTCTGCAAGGCCGAACTCCTCGACACCCTGGCGCCGCTGGTCGTCGAGCGC
>JACCSC010000361.1 GCA_013813215.1 Geodermatophilaceae bacterium
CTCCAGGCCGTAGCCCTCAAGGCCCGCGCGCTTGGTCGGGTTGTTCGTGAGCAGCCGCATGGTGCGGATCCCGAGGTCGACGAGGATCTGCGCGCCGGTGCCGTAGTCGCGGGCGTCCGCCGGCAGCCCCAGCTCGAGGTTGGCGTCGACGGTATCGGCGCCGCCGTCCTGCAGCTGGTAGGCCTGCAGCTTGTGGAGCAGACCGATCCCCCTGCCCTCGTGCCCGCGGACGTAGAGCACCACGCCCCGGCCCTCGGCGGCCACCGCAGCCAGGGCGGCGTCGAGCTGGGGGCCGCAGTCACAGCGCAGCGAGCCGAACACGTCACCGGTCAGGCACTCCGAGTGCACCCGCACCAGCACACCCTGGCCGTCGCCGATCTCGCCGCGGACCAGTGCCACGTGATCGGTGCCGTCGAGCAGGCTGGTGTAGCCGATTCCCCGGAAGTCACCGTGCCGGGTGGGGATTCGAGCCATCCCCACCGCGCGGACCTGCTTCTCGGTGCGCCGGCGGAAGGCGATCAGGTCGGCAATGGAGATCAGCGCCAGCCCGTGCTCGGCGGTGAACACCTCCAGCTCGTCGAGTCTCGCCATGTCCTCGACGTCCTTCTGGCTGACGACCTCGCAGAGCACGCCGGCCGGCCGGAGGCCCGCCAGTCGGCACAGGTCGACGGCGGCCTCGGTGTGCCCCGGCCGGCGCAGCACGCCGCCCGGCTTGGCCCGCAGCGGGACGCAGTGCCCCGGCCGGGCCAGGTCGGCCGGTGTGGAGTCCGGGTCGGCGAGCACCTGGATGGTGTGGGCGCGGTCGGCCGCGGAGATGCCGGTGCCGATCCCCTCCCGGGCGTCGACGGTGACGGTGTACGCCGTACCGCGCTTGTCCTGGTTCGTGTGGAACATCGGCGGCAGGTCCAGCCGAGCGCAGTCCTGCTCGGTCATCGGCACGCAGAGGTAGCCCGAGGTGTACCGGACCATGAAGGCCACCAGTTCGGGGGTGGCCATCTGGGCGGCGAAGATCAGGTCGCCTTCGTTCTCCCGGTCGGCGTCGTCGGCGACGACCACCGCCCGGCCGGCGGCGATGTCGGCGATGGCCTGCTCGATGGTCCCGAACCCGCCGCGGTGCACCTCGGAGTCCCGCACTGCGCTCATGGCGCCTCCGCGGGAAGGATTGCGTCGGCGCTTGTCACGAGCGGGCCGCCATGAGTTTCTCGACGTACTTGGCGATGACGTCCACCTCCAGGTTGACCGCGGCACCGGGCTGACGGGTGCCGAGGGTGGTGCGGGCGAGCGTGGTGGGGATCAGGCTGACCTCGAACCAGTCGGGGCCGATGGCGCTGACCGTCAACGAGACGCCGTCGACGGTGATCGACCCCTTGGGTACGACGTAGCGGGCGAGGTCCGCGGGCAGGTCGACCCTGACGACGTCCCAGTGTTCGGAGCTGCGGCGTTCCAGGACCGTGCCGGTGCCGTCGACGTGACCCTGCACCAGGTGCCCGCCCAGTCGGGTGTGAGCGGTCACCGAACGCTCGAGGTTGACCGGGTCACCCGGGGCGAGCGCCTGCAGGGCGGAGCGGTCCAGCGTTTCGCGCATGACGTCGGCGCTGAAACCGGCTGCGTCCGTGGCGACGACGGTGAGGCAGACGCCGTTGACCGCGATCGAGTCGCCGTCGGCGGCGTCGCTCGCGACCAGGACGCCGGTGATGTGCAGCCGGGCGGCGTCGCCCAGGTCCTCCCGGGCGGCCACCGTGCCGAGTTCCTCGACGATGCCGGTGAACATTCAGTCCTCCCGTCGTGGGGTCGCGGTGATGCAGATGTCGTCGCCGACCCGCGTGATGTCCTCCACGTCCAGACGCAGCGCCGCACCGATCGTGTCCATTCCGGCCGGGCCCAGCGCGGCCGGACCGGCGCCGAGCAGCGCGGGGGCCAGGTAGCCGACGATGCGGTCGACCAAGCCTGCGGCAACAAAGGCGCCGGCCAGGGTCGGCCCGCCTTCGAGCAGCACCGACCGGACACCGCGCCCGTGCAGCTGCTTCAGCGCCTGCGCCGGCCGGGCCTCGTCGAGGACGAGGGTGTCGGCCGCGTCGTCGTACAGCCGGGCACCGGGTGGGACGCGGCCCCGGCGGTCGAGAACCACCCGCAAGGGCTGGTGATCCGCGGGCGCTCCGTCCGGCGCGCGGACGGTCAGCTGCGGGTCGTCGGCCAGTGCCGTACCGGAGCCGACCAGTACTGCATCACACTCCGCGCGGAGCCGGTGGACGTCGGCCCGGGCGGCGGCGCCGGTGATCCAGCGGCTGCTGCCGTCGGCGGCTGCGACTCGGCCGTCCAGCGTGGCGGCGTACTTCCAGGTCACGAACGGCCGGCCGGCGTGGGTGGCGAACAGCCATGCGCGCAGCGCTCCGGCGGCTGCATCGGCGGCCAGCAGCCCGGCCTGGACCGCGATGCCGGCGTGGCGAAGCTGTTCGGCACCGCCGCCGGCCTGCGGCGTGGGGTCGGGTACGGCGTACACGACGCGGGCGACGCCCGCCGTCGCGAGCGCGACGGTGCACGGACCGGTGCGCCCGGAGTGCGCGCAGGGTTCCAGGCTGGTGAGCACAGTGCTGCCGCGTGCCCGCGGGCCCGCGGCTTCGAGCGCGTGG
>JACCSC010000369.1 GCA_013813215.1 Geodermatophilaceae bacterium
CGCGGACGCCGGCCGGGCGGCCGGTGCGCCGCGCGGCGCGGCCGGGCGGGGACCGGTGTGGACCGGCCGGCGCTGTCCCGGTGCGTTAGGGTCGACCCGGCTGCGGACGTCGAAGACGCCGGTCCGCAGGTTCTTGTCGACCTCGAAGATGACCACGACGTAGCCGAAGGTCGACCAGCCCTCGTTGTCGATCTGCTCGTGCAGCAGCTGCGCCAATGTGGTCGTGAGCTGGTGCTCCCAGTCACCGAGGTGGCCGTGGTCGGCCTCGGCCAGCGTCACCGTGTAGCGGTTGGGGACGAGGACGCGGCCTTCGCCGACTACCGACTTCTGTTCGGCCGCCTCACGTTGCAGGGCCCGCCCGATCTCCGCCGGATGGACCCTCCCCTTGAAGAGCCGGGCGAAGGCGCCGCCGACCGCTCCCTCGAGCTTGCGCTCGAAGCGTTGCAGCACGCCCATTGCCGACCTCCTCCCGAGCCACACCGGAACCGAACCCTGATCGTAACTGTGCCTGGGTCCGGCAGCGTCGCGCTCGGGAAAGCGTGCCGCGCTGCGTGCTATCGTCGGCCGGCTGTCGACTCCCCTACGGGGGTGCTCCGGCGGTGCCGGGGCAAGTGGCGGAATGGCAGACGCGCACGGTTCAGGTCCGTGTGTCCGAAAGGACGTGGGGGTTCAACTCCCCCCTTGCCCACCCTCGCACGGGGGGCTCCGCCCCCCGTGTACCCCCCGAAAAGCCACCCGCGCCCGGGTCGTCGACCGGCTACGCCGTGAGCCGGGCCGCCAGGTCCGAGGCCACCCGGCCGGCCAGGTCGGTGCCGAAGGCGGCGATCAGCGAGTCGGTCATCGTCTGGATGTCCTCGTCGGTGAGGTCGGCCTGCGGCTTGGCCGCGAGCGTGGCGATCTTGGAGTTGCCGTTCTGGACGAAGGTCTTGAGCTCGGCCAGGGTGTTCTCGATCCGGGTGACCCGGAAGATCGTCTCCTCCAGGGTCTCCCGCTTGCCAGGCTGGTTGTGCACCCGGCCGTCGAGGTGGCCCAGGGCGAACGAACGGATGTCGTTGAGCATCCGGTCGCGGTCCTCACGGGGCCAGTCGGTGTATGCCATGTCGTCCTCCTGTGTGAAGCCGGGCAGTACGACGGCGTCGTACGCCCAGTGGATGTGGTCGTTGTGGTCTCGCTGGGTCTGCGCGGAGTAGGTGAAGCCGCGTTGGCCGCGTTTCATCTGCCACTGCGGGCCGGCGGGGGTGTGGATGAGCTCGGTCGTGTCCGGGTAGGTCTCGGCGATCCACTGGGTGACGTCGATGCTCAGCGGGCTGCCGTCGCCATCCGGCTTGGGGCCGGCGAGATCGACCGCGCAGCCGCCGCGTTGGCCGAGGTCTCCGTGGTAGGTGCCGTCCTCGTCCGGCCGGTACGCCGAGGTGAGCCGCAGCGTCGGGAACCGGGCGCGTACGGCGTCCCACATCTGCTCCCACATCGGAGCGGGAGGTCCCTGGCCGTGGCCCTGTCCCTGGCCCTGCCCCGAGGCACGCCACTGGCCGAAGTCCGCAGCGTGGGCATCGTTCAGATCGACGTCCCCGGCGGCGGTGCCGGCCAGGTTGGTGTCGATGCGCCGCTGGTACAGGTGCAATGCGTCGTCCACCCGCCCCCCGGACCAGGCCAGGGTCTGCCAGAACCACCGCGCCGTGTCGTTGGTGCGGCACCGTCGTACGACGTCGAAGCTGCCGTACACCCCGATTCGCCGGATGCCCAACACCTCGGCCGCGCCCCGCAGGTAGCTGTCCACCTTGCCTTGCTGCCCGGCCGTGGCGTCGAAGTCGACGGCGAAGTAGACCGGCGTCCGGTTCGGGAAGCCGAGTTCGCTCAGCTGGCTCTTGGATTGCCGGGCGTCGGCCAGACCGGCCTCCCGACCCTCCAGGACCCGTCCGGCGGAGCGCTCGAACACCGTGGCGATCGCGATGCCGTGGCGGTGCAGGTCGTCCCGCTCGGCCGCCTGCAGGCCCTTGCTCGTCCCCGGGTAGTCGACGTAGCGGACAGCGAAGGTCTTACCGGCGTTCCGGAGCGTCTTGCCGCCCGGGCGGGCGAAACTGTAGTCGACGCCACTCTGAGCCATGGTGGTCCTCCTTCTCGGGTCGGGAGTTCAGCGCAGCTGGGACAGGGCCCAGGTGGACACGTCGTCGAGGACACCGGCCCGGCCGGCCGTCGCGATGTGCCGACCCGCGCGTTGCAAGCCGGTGTCGACGAGGGTTCGCGGGTCGGGCGCGGCGTCGCGCCCGTTGTCCGAGGACGCCATGGCGAGGAAGCACAGCGCGCCGTACAGCGTCACGGAGCCGGCGTCCGGGTCGGGGATCGGCGGCAACAGCGTCGGTACCGTGGCTTCGGCGAAGGAGGCGACCGCCTGGGCCTGGGTGTCGGCCAGAACGCCCGAGGCCACCAGGTACCAGAGCACGTACTGCCGCCGCCGCGCGTCCATCTTGGCGTCCGGGGTCATCGCGACCCGTGCGTCGTTGGCCTCAGCGAAGGTGAGGTGATCGGCCCTGAGGCCGATTACGGGTGATTGTGCTGTGGTCATGGGCCCCTCCAGGTGTGGTGGTCGGGTGCGTTCCCGGCGACGAAAGGAGATTCGCCCCCGCGCGGGCGTGGTTGACGAAGCCGGACGAACTCGAACAATTCGGGACGGGACCGGATCGGCCTTTACAGCCGGCCGGCCGGCCGGGACCCTGAATCGCTCGGACGCGAGGAGGTCCACCGTGGGCGCGTTGTCGCGGGCGGAGCTGCCCGTCGGCCCGCATCGGCAGCTGAACGCCGCCCTGCACGAACTGCACCACCGAGCCGGCTGGCCCAGCTTGCGCGACCTGGCCCGCGAGGTCGGCGCGAGCCGCACCACCGTGGCCGCAGCCTTCTCCGATCCGCGGCTGCCGCGCTGGGGGCTGCTGGAGCTGCTCGTCGAGGCGTTGAACGGGGACCCCGACCGGTTCCACCGGCTGTGGTTGGCGGCCAGCTCCGTCCCCGACGCCGCGCCGGCGTACGCCGATGCGACACCCTCCTCGCCCGTCCAGCCGGTGCCCGCGGTCTCCGCGCTGTCGGTCCCCCGCCAGCTGCCCCCCGATGTACCGGCGTTCACCGGCCGCGCCGAGAGCATCACCGACGTCGACCGCGTGCTGCTGCCGCCGGCAGGGGGTCGCAGCAGCAGGATCGCCCTGCTGTCCGGCACGGCCGGTGTGGGCAAGACGGCTCTGGCCCTGCATTGGGCCCACCGCAGTGCGCCGGCGTTCCCCGACGGGCAGTTGTACGCCGACCTGCGCGGTTACGACCCGGACCAGCCGGTGCCGCCGGCCGAGGTGCTGGCCGAGTTCCTCCGCGCGCTCGGCGTCGAGGGGACGGCCATCGCCCACGGCGGGCCCGAGCGGACCGCGCACCTGCGCTCGGTGCTGGCCGGCCGGCGGACGCTGGTGTTGTTGGACAACGCGTACTCCGAGGACCAGATTCGCCCGTTGCTCCCCGGCACCGACTCCTGCGCGGTGCTGGTCACCAGCCGAGATTCGCTGGCCGGGCTCGTCGTCCGGGACGGCGCGGCGCGCATCGACCTGCCGTTGCTGGACCCGGAGGAGGGGCTGCGGCTACTGCACACGCTGGTCGGCTCGCGCGTCGACGACGAGCCGGCCGCGGCTCGCGCCCTGGGCGAGCGGTGCGCCTGGCTCCCGTTGGCCCTGCGGGTGGCCGCGGAGTTCGCAGCCAACCGCCCGCGCTCGACCCTGTCCGCGCTGGTGGAGGAGTTCGACGCCGAGCCCGCGCTGGACGTGCTGACCGCCGGCGACGACGAGCACACCGCCGTGCGCTCGGTGTTGTCCTGGTCCTACCGGCACCTGCGGGCCGATGTCGCGGAGCTGTTCCGAG
>JACCSC010000379.1 GCA_013813215.1 Geodermatophilaceae bacterium
AGGTCGGGCAGACGACACCGCCGGCCGGGATGGAGAGCGAGCGGTGCGGTCCCGGTGCGCCGCAGCGCGCGCAGTCGCCCAACGCCGGCGCCCAGCCCGCCTCGGCCATCGAGCGGATCAGGAACGCGTCGAGCACCAGCCCGGGCGGACGGGCATCGTCGACCAGTGCCCGCAGCGCGCCCACGACGAGCAGGAACAGCCGCAGCGTGGGTTCCCGTTCCTCGGCCGTCAGCCGCTCGGCGGTCTCCAGGATCGCGGTTCCCGCGGTGTAGCGGGGGTAGTCGTCGACGATCCCCGCGCCGTAGGCCCTGATGCTCTCGGCCTGGTTGACGACGTCCAGCGAGCGGCCGGCGTACAGCTGCAGGTCGACGTGGCTGAACGGCTCCAGCCGGGCGCCGAAGCGGGACCGGGTCCGGCGTACCCCTTTGGCCACCGCGCGCACCCGCCCGGTCCGCCGGGTCAGCAAGGTGACGATCCGGTCGGCCTCGCCAAGTTTCTGTACCCGGAGCACCACGCCCTCGTCCCGATACAGTGTCACGTTCTCATCGTGTCACCCGGCGTGGTAGGCAGTGCGGATGCGCGTCCGGCCGGTCGACCCGCGAGCGGTCAGTCCGGCAGAGCTGTCGGCGATGCACGCCATCCGGACCGCGGTCCTGCGCCACGACGAACCCGACCGCCGCCTGCCCACCCAGGCCGAGCTGCGCGCCGAACTCAGCGTGCCATGGCCCGGGCTGCGCACGGCGTACTGGCTGTGCGCCGACCCGGCCGGTCAGCCGGTCGGGATGGCCTCCCTGGCCCTGCCGAGCGGTGCGGACGAGCACACGGCGTACGCCGAGATCGACGTGCTCCCCGAGCACCGCAGGCTCGGCGCCGGCCGGCACCTGATGGGCGAGGCGTTCCGGATGGCCTACTCCTCCGGACGCGACCACGTCCTCGGGCGGGCGGTGGACTCCCGAGACGGAGACCGGGCCGCGCGGGCCAGCCAGGCCCGGCCCGTGCACCGTGAGACCCGCTCTGTACTCGATCTGACAGCGGTGGACACCGCCGCGCTCCCCGCCGTACCCGGCGGTTACTACCTGCTCCGAGTCCGCGGGGACACCCCGCCAGAGCTGTACGGCGACATCGCCGCCGCCCACCGCGGGATGGCCGACGCGCCACGCGCCGAGTCCGCATCCGAGCCCGAGCCGCACGACGTCGACCGGGTCGTCGCCTTCGACCGGATGCTGGCCGGGCGTGACCTGGAGCAGCTTCGCGTCCTGGCCTGTCACCGCGCGTCCGGCGAGCCGGCCGGGATCTCCTACGTCATCGTGCCGCAGCGCTCACCAGCCCGGTCGGAGCAGGGCGACACGGTCGTCGCCTCCACTCACCGCGGCAACGGCCTGAGCCGGGTGCTCAAGGCCGAGCTGCTGCGCTGGCTGCGCGCGGACTTCCCGAAGGTCGCCGAGCTCACCACGTGGGTCGCTTCCGACAACGCCTCGATGCACGCGGTCAACCGTTCCCTGGGCTACTGCGACAAAGCGACGTACACGCATTGGCAGCTGCCCGTCGCCGACGTCACCGCCGACCTCGGGATGCGCTGACTCCAGTCGGACCTAACGGTCGAAGCCGAGGCGCCGCAGATGTTTCGGGTCGTTCTGCCACCCGGGCAACACTTTCACGTGCAGGTCGAGGAACACCCGGTTGCCGAGCAGCGCCTCGATCTGCCGGCGCGCCGTCGTACCCACCTGCTTGATCCGCTCGCCCCCTCGACCAAGAACGATCGCCTTCTGGCTGGCCCGTTCGACGTACAGGACGGCGTACACGTCGATCAGGTCGTCACGGCCCTCGCGCGGACCCATCTCCTCCACGGTCACCGCGAGGGAATGCGGCAGTTCGTCGCGGACCCCTTCCAGAGCGGCCTCGCGAACGAACTCGGCGACGAGGATCTGTTCCGGTTCGTCGGTCAGCTCCCCCTCGGGGTACAGCGCCGGACCGGGTGGCAGCCGGGCCACGAACAGGTCCGCGAGCAACGCCACCTGGTCTCCGCTGACGGCGCTGACCGGGACCACCTCGTCGAACCGGGCCAACCGGCTGACCGCGAGCAGCTGTTCGGCCAGCGTCGCCCGGTCGACCAGGTCGGTCTTGGTGACGATCGCCAGCACCGGCGTGGACAGCCGAGCCAACTCGGCGGCGATGAACCGGTCGCCGGGCCCGACCGGCTGGTCGGCCGTTACGCAGAAACCGATGACGTCGACCTCGGCCAGGGTGCTGCGTACGACGGCGTTCAACCGCTGCCCGAGGACGGTCCGCGGCTTGTGCAGACCGGGGGTGTCCACCACGACCAACTGGGCGTCGGGACGGTGCACGATGCCGCGTACTGCATGCCGCGTGGTCTGCGGTCGGGAGCTGGTGATCCCGATCTTGCGGCCGACCAGGACGTTGGTCAGGGTCGTCTTGCCGGCGTTGGGCCGGCCGACGAAACAGGCGAAACCACTGCGATGTGGTGAGGACACGACGACCAGTGTCCTGCACCGGGATGTCCGCTACGCCGGGACGCGCACCGGCCGCGGCGTACCCGCCAGCGACGACAGCTTGAGCCATCGGGGCAGCGCGCGCTGCGCGTACGTCTCGCCGCGGAGGGTCAGCAGGCCCGAGCGCACCGCGGCCGGCCAGCTGATGTCGCCGCGCCACACCTGGGTCAGCGCGCGCAGCGTGGTGTCCACGGTGACCGTGACGTCATGACCCGGGTCGAAGTCGCAGACGTCCACTGCGTCGCCGCTGATGACCAGCCACCAGGCGCGGGCGCTCGCTGCGACGGCGTTGTCGGAGAACCGGAAGCAGATCACGGTCCGGCCGTCCGGAACTGCCTCCAGGTCGATGTTGCGGTGGATGTCCCAGCACAGCAGGTGCGGGTCGAGGTCCTCCTCACCGAGCTGGTCGATCCACCGGATTCCCCAGCGCCCCAAGGCGACCACGATCGGCTCCAGCTCCCGGCCGGCCTCGGTCAGGTGGTAGGTGATGCGGGCTCCGTCGCGGTGCCGCTCGACCACCCCACATCGCACGAGCATGTGCAGCCGCTTGGACAGCAGCGCCGGCGACATCTTCGGCACCCCTCGGCGCAAGGCGTTGAAGTGCCGGCTGCCCATCATCAACTCGCGAATGACGAGCATCGTCCACCGCTCGTCGAGCACTTCCATCGCTTTGGCGACCGGACAGAACTGGCCGTAGCTCGTGGGCATGTCTCGCTCCTCAGTCCGGGCGAAGAGTAGGACCGCCAGGACGCCTCGCGGTAGTACAGAAGCTGTACCGGGTTGCTACAGATTGCGCACTGGGGCGCGCTGCCGACCTCCGCCCAGCATGACCTCCGACGGACTCACTCACAGGAGGAACCATGACTGCAGTCGCCCCCGAGCAGACCGAGCCGACGATCGCCGAGCAGGCACCCACGCTGCTGGGCCAGATCGCCGGGTACGCCGGACACCGCACCGTCGCCATCGGACTGCGCAGCGGCCTGCTCGCCGCGCTCGACGCCCGACCTGGGGTCAGCGCCGAGGACCTGGCCGACAGTCTCGGCTTCGACCACTTCTACGTCTCGGTCTGGTGCCGGTCGGCGCTGGCCGCGGGCGTCCTCGAACGGGAGAACGACGGTTTCGGCCTTGCCCCGCACATGGGCACGCTGCTGCTGGACACGACGTCGCCGGCGTACGTCGGCGGCGTGTTCCTGGTCTGCGAGGCGCCGGAGATGTTCGGCCGGTTCGAGCAGCATCTGGCCAGCGGTGAGCGGATGTGGTGGGCCGACACGAGCCCGGAGTGGATCGCGGGCGTCGCCGGAACCGGTACGCCGTTCTACACCCGGCTGGTGCCCGGAGGGCTGGCCCAGGTACCCGGTCTGGCCGACCAGCTGGCGGCGGGCTGCCTGGTCGTCGACACCGCCTGCGGCGCCGGTGTCGGCCTGATCCGGCTGGCCACGACGTACCCCGAGTGCGAGATCGTCGGCGTCGACGGCGACGCGCACTCGATCGAGCAGGCCCGAGCCCGGGTGGCCGACGCCGGGCTCACCGACCGGATCCGGCTGGTCTGCAGCCCGCTAGAGGACATGGCCCTGGACCTGCAGGCCGACCTCGTCATCAACAACATCTCCATGCACGAGTGCCGCGACGCCGACCGGGTCACCGCCAACGTGAAGGCGGCCCTGCGGCCTGGCGGGTCCTTCGTGATCTCCGACTTCTCGTTCCCGGACAGCGACG
>JACCSC010000411.1 GCA_013813215.1 Geodermatophilaceae bacterium
GCGCCGTACAGCGTGTTCGTCCCGTCGGCGGTGAGCAGGACGTGCCGGCCGTCGGCGAGCATCCACAACTCGCGCCCGTCCAGGCCGAGCAGTGTCTTGGTTCGCCAGCGAGTCGTCGAGAGCAAGCGCGCCGTCACCGGCTCCTCGCCCGGCACGGTCAGCGACACTGCGCTGCCGTGGATTCGCAACCGGGCCAGTCGCCACGGGTGCCGCGACAACGCCCGCCGCCAGACCAGCGCCCGCCACACCGACCCGACGCCGACCGGAACGGCTATCAGGGCCACCAGGAACACGGCCACCACGGCCGGTCCGATCAGCGGCACCCGCCGGGGCTCGTCCACGAGCCGGGCGGTGGCCGGGTCGCCCCGGTCGTAGCGCACCCCGACCTCCTCCCCCCGGCGGTAGACCCGGTCCGACACGACATCGAGGGTCGACTCGAAGGACTGGCCCTGGGCGTCGTAGCGAAAGCTCACGCGACCCACCTCGACGGCGGTCACCGTCCCGCGGGTCGCGCTGCCTTCGGTCAGCAGAGTCCGAGAGTGAGCGAGCGCGAGCTGCCCGCCCCCGATGGCCAGGACGAGGCAGGCCGCGGCCGCGGCGAGCCAGCGCAACCCGGCCCGGCGATAGGACCGCCAGTCCTGCCGGGTCTGCGGGGAGTCCCACGCGACCGCCATGGCGCCCACCGTAGAGCCGGTTGAAGAAGGTCATTGACGGTGCGGGCTAGCGGAGGGAGCGACAGTCGCCGCTCCCCTGCTCGCCGGCTTCTCGGTGACCCCGAGGACCGTCGTCGCGGCGGACAGCGCGAAATTCCGTTGGCCGGGGCCGGCGATCCTGCTCCTCGTCGCGGCGGCGATGCTGTTCATCTTGTCCGTCCAGTGCGGCTTCTAGGCCCGGCAGTACCTCACCAGTCCGGCCGACATCGCCACCTGGTCCCCGGACTTCGCCAACGATCTGCCCGCTGCGCAGGCCTGGCAGCGCACGGCCTATGCGGGTTTCGGCGCGTGGGCCAAACGCGCCAGCAAGTTCTCCATCTTGGGGTTGCTGACCATGATGCTCGGCATCGCCTGCATCGTGATCCCAGCCGTCGGCATGGTCCAAGACCTGTGGAGGTGGCAACGCTGCTCGTCGTACTGGCGATGTTCGCCTTCGAGCTGTTCTGGGCGTACGGCACGCGCCCCAAAGCCGTGCGCGCGATCGGCGCCCACTCCATGTACCGACGATGGTTCCATCCGGTGACCTACGAGAAACGCAAGGCGGAAGCCAACGCCCAGACCTGACGTCGCCACCCCGACCGCTGCAACGGCCGGCGCGGTGCCGTGGCCCTACCCCCGACCCGGTGCCGTCTCCGGATCCGACGGCGCCGCCGGAGGAGATCGACCCTAGCCTCCACGGGTAGCGTTGGCCGGATGTCTGCTGACCGGCCGCGCACCCTTTCCGAGTGGCTGCGCGGCCAGTCCGACGAGTGGCTGGCCGCCCTCTTGCAGGCCCGCCCCGATCTCGCCGTACCCGTGCCGGCGGACCTCGGTGTCCTGGCCAGCCGGATCGGCATCCGGGTCTCGATCGGCCGGGCGCTGGAGGACCTCGACGCGTTCACGCTGCAGGTGCTGGACGCGCTGCTGCTCGCCGAGCGCACGTCGTCGTACGCCGCCGTACGCAGGCTCCTCCCCCCGGACGTGAGCGACCAGACCCTGCGCGATGCCCTCGACCGGCTGCGTGCGCTCGTCCTCGCCTGGGGCCCGGACGAGGAGATCCACCTCGTGGTGGGCGTTCGCGAACTGGTCGGCGCGTACCCGGCGGGGCTCGGACACCCCACTGGTGACCTCCTGCGGACGCTCAACGACGCCGAGGTCGCCACGATCCTGCGCACGCTCGACCTCGGCGAGCAGCGCCAACCCGGCGCCACGACGGCAATCGCGAGCCGGTTCGCCGACCCGGCCTGGCTCGCCGACCTGCTGGACCGCTGCGGCCCCGCCGCACGCGAGGTCCTCGGGCAGCTGACCGAGGGCCCACCGCTGGGCAGCCTGCCCGGCGCGCAGGCCATGCTCGCCGCCGGGCGCGAGGACTCACCCATCCGCTGGCTGCTCGCCCGCGGCCTGCTCGTCGCCGTGGGACCGGACACCGTCGAGCTACCTCGCGAGGTGGCCCTGGCGCTGCGTGGCGGCGACCCGCTCGGACCCAGCCGTGAGCAACCGCCGGCCGTGCACGGGACGACGCACGACCCGGCGGTCGTGGACGGTACGGCGGGCGGTCAGGTGCTGATCGCTCTGCGCCGGGTGCAGTCCGTCCTCGAACTGGTCGGTGTCGAGACGCCGGCGGTCCTGCGCTCGGGTGGGCTGGGCATCCGTGAACTGCGCCGGCTCGCCAAGGCCCTGGATCTGACGACCGAGGACCTGGCCCTGAGCCTGGAACTGTCCTATGCCGCCGGCCTGCTCGACCACACGAGCCACGTCAACGCCACCTGGCAGCCCACCCGAACGTTCGACAAGTGGCTGGTCACCTCACCCGAGCAGCGTTGGGCGGTCCTCGCCGCGGCCTGGCTGTCGATGTCGACCTGGCCGGCGTTCGTCGGCGAGCGCGATGATCGGGACAAGCCGATCAACGCGCTGTCCTACGAGACCAGCCGGATGTGGGCCGCTCCGGTACGCCGCCGCGTGCTCGCGGTCCTCACCGACCAGGCGCCCGGAACCGCTGTGGCGGCCAGGGAAGTGGTGGAGCAGCTCGGCTGGCGGACACCGCGTCGCGCGGCGTTGGGCCGGATCGAGGTCGTCGAGGCGGTGCTGGCCGAGGCCGAGTCCCTCGGACTGCTTGGTCGCGGTGCGCTGAGCGCCGCCGGGCGTCAGCTGCTCGCCGGTGGGGACGCCGCCGCGGCGTTGGCCAGGACGCTGCCCGAGCCGGTCGAGCACGTCTTGATCCAGGCCGACCTGACCGTCATCGCGCCCGGCCCGCTAGCTCCGGAGCTGGCCCGCGAGATCGCCCTGGTGGCCGACGTCGAGTCCTCCGGGGGCGCGACGGTCTACCGGATCGACGAGCGGACGGTACGGCGGGCACTGGATGCCGGACGGGGAGCGGCCGACCTGCACGAGCTGTTCGAGTCGCGTTCTCGGACGCCGGTGCCGCAGGCGCTGCGCTATCTGATCGACGACGTGGCCCGGCGGCACGGCCGGCTACGGGTCGGGACGGCGACGGCGTACCTGCGCTGTGACGACGAGTCCGTGCTCGCCGAAGTCGTGGCCGACCGGCGCACAGCCGCGGCCGGACTCCGGCGGATCGCCCCGACCGTCGTGCTCTCGACAGCGCCGGTGGGGCAGGTACTGGAGGTGTTGCGCGGAGCCGGGTACGCGCCGGTCGCGGAGGACCCGGCGGGCGCGGTGGTGATCAGCCGGGCCGAGGGCAAGCGGCTGCCGGCCCGGTCGGCTGCCACCCGGTACGGGCCCGCCGTACCCACCGGACCCCAACTGATCGAGGCCGTGCGCAGGATCAGGGCCGGGGACGAGGCCAGCCGCACGGCCCGGCGCTCACCGGTCACGACACGGGTCCCGGGTGTGACCACGGCCGGGATCCTGGAGGTACTGCAGAAAGCCGATGACGAGGATCGGGACGTCTGGATGGGTTACCTCGACGCCCACGGAACGCCCTCCCAGCGGGTCGTGCAGGTCGCGGGCATCGCCGGCGGTTTCCTCGAGGCTTTCGACCTCGGCGCCCACGGGCACCGGACTTTCGCGCTGGAGCGGATCACGTCGGCCGCCCTGCTCGACATGGCCGACTGAAGTGATGAACGCAGCTCATCGGCCGTGAGCCACGTGACCGTTCTCGGCAGCTGCGGCGCCTGGCCGGAACCCGGCCGCGCGTGCAGCGGCTTCCTGCTCGGACACAACGGCCTTCGCATCGTGCTCGACCTCGGTTACGGCACCGTGGCGCGGCTGCTGACGGCGCTGGACTCCACGGTCGCCGACGGGCTCGACGCCGCCGCCATAGCGCAGGCCTTCGACTGGCAGGCACTGCCGGGACCGGCTCACGACGTCGGGCCGTTCACCCTGCGCAGCGTCGACCTGCCGCACTTCGTACCCAACGCCGGCGTACACCTGGACGCTACGGATCTGGCCGTGGCCTCCACAGGCGACACCGGACCGGATACTGCGCTGGCCGACCTCGGCCGGGACGTGGACCTGTTCGTCGTCGAGGCAACCGACCGTGCGCAACAGCCGGGCAACGACCGTGCACGGTCCCAAGCCGACGCGCGGGAGGGCTACGACGGTGAGGTGCTCATCACCGAGGAGGGTCTCCGGCTCGACCTCCCGTAGTCCTTTCCCGCTGGATTCTGATCAAGAGCCGGCGATGGGGGCGGCCTGCTGCGGCGCTTCGGCCGGTGCCGGTCGACCCGTCTGCAGCGGCTTCTCCTTAAGGAACAGCGCGGCAACCAACGCGACGACCAGCAGCGGCAGCCCGACCAGGAACACGTCACCGATCGCGTCGCCGAAGGCGCGCAGGACGATCTCGCGCACCGGCCCGCTCAGCTCCCGGATGGCTGCGACGTCGTTCACGTTCACCGCCTCGGACCCGGCGGCCGACGCGCCAAGGCCTTCCTCCAGATTCCTGGACAGCTGAATTCCGAGCACCGCGCCGAACGCGGCGGTGCCGATCGCCCCGCCCATCTGTCGGAAGAACGTCGTCGACGCCGTCGCCGCGCCCATGTCGCGGTGCGGCACGTCGTTCTGGATCGCCGTCACCAGGGTCTGCATCGTCATGCCCAGCCCGGTTCCGAACAGGAGCATGAACAGCGCGAGCTGCCAGTACGGCGTGTCCACGGACAGAGTGGCCAGCAGCCCCACGGCCACCACCATCAGCGCCGCGCCCACGATCGGGAACAGCCGGTACCGGCCGGTCCGGCTCATGATCATCCCGGACCCGATCGACGCGATCAGGATGCCGGCCACCACCGGGATCATCGCCAGTCCGGATCCGGTGGCGGTGTAGCCCTGCACCGCCTGCAGGTACAGCGGCAGGAACACGATCGTCCCGAACATCGCCACGCCGGCACAGAAGCCGAAGATGTTCCCGATCCGGAAGGTGGCGTTGCGGAACAGCCCCATCGGGATGATGGGTTCCTGCGCCCGGCGTTCGATCAGGATGAACGCGGCGGTCAGTACGACGAAGGCCGACGCCAACCCCAGCGCACCGCCCTCGGTCCAGCCGTAGTCCAGGCCGCGCCACTGCAGGTAAAGCAGCAACGAGGTCACCGCGCCGACGATGGTCAGCGCCCCCAGATAGTCGATCTTGTGGTCGCGCTTGACCACCGGCATGGTGAGCACCGCCGAGGTGACGAACAGCGCGGCGATCCCGATCGGCAGGTTGATGTAGAAGATCCAGCGCCAGCCCGGGCCGTCGGCGAAGAACCCGCCGAGCAGCGGCCCGGCGACTGACGAGGCCCCGAAGACGGCGCCGAAGTACCCGCCGTACCGGCCGCGCTCTCGTGGCGGGATCACGTCGCCGATGATCGACAGGGCGATCGCGAACAGGCCGCCGCCGCCGATCCCCTGCAGGGCCCGGAACCCGATGAGCTGGTCGATGTCCTGGGCGAAGCCGCAGGCGGCCGAGCCGATGAGGAAGATGGTGATGGCGATCTGGAAGATCAGCCGCCGGCCGTAGAGATCGCTGATCTTGCCCCAGAGCGGGGTGACCGCCGTGGCCGTGAGCAGGTACGCCGTGACCACCCAGGACAGCTTGTCCAGCCCGCCGAGCTCGCTGGTGATCGTGGGCAGCGCAGTACTGACGATGCTCTGGTCCAGCGCCGCCAGCAGCATGCCGGACATGACGCCGACCATCACCACGATGATCTGCTTGTGCGTCAGGTACGTCGAGGTCTCCGGCAGCTCGGCGCCGTTGGGCTCGCTGCTCAACTACGGCTCCGCGGCTCGTGGGGTGTCAGGTCCTCGGCCAGTCGGTCCATCAGGCCCGCCAGCAGCCGTCGGTCAGGGGCGGACCACTCGCCGAGCGCGCGTTCGAGTACGGCGCAGCGTGCCGTCATCGCCGCGTCGTACAGCTGCGCCCCGCCCGGGGTGATCCGCAGCAGGCAGGCGCGCTTGTCGTCCGGGTCCTCGATCCGGACCAGATGCCCGGCCTCCTCAAGCGACTTCACGTGCCGGCTGACGGTCGAGACGTCCAACCGCGAACACTCGGCCAGCTCAGAGACTCGACGGGGCTCGGAGTCGCGCAGGTGCCGGAGCAGGAACACCGTGGCCGGGTTCTCCCGCTCCATGGCGTGCCGTTTCAGCCCGCTCAGAATGTCGATGACGGCTTCGAGGACCTGCCTGCCCTCGGTGACCGATTTATGTGCTTGCACCCTGCAACTATACCCCGGCCGTCATCCGCCAGAGTCAGGGGTCAGTCGGGTGCGCAGCGGCCGGCCGTCAGCCGAGCACCTTCTTGGCGTGCTCGCTGAACTCGCGCATCGGGCCGACCGGCCCCACCTCGAGGAACACCACCGCCTCGTCGGTGCGAGCGGTGTGTCCCGCCGGCCAGTGATAGACCTCGCCGGCGCGAGCCGTCTCCTCCGATCCATCGGCGTGCTGCAGCCGGATCGATCCTTCCAGCACGATGCCCCAGTGCGGACTGGGGCAACGATCCGCCGGCAGCCCCTGGAGCACGGGCGTGAGATCGGTGCCCGCGGGGACTTTCGCGTGCCGGATCGCCATGTCCCCCATCTCGACGTAGCGGGTCTCGAGATCACCTTGAGAAATCTCGAGGGGGATCATGTGGACGGGTGTGGCCATGGCAAAGCTCCCTTCGGGTGGTTGGTTCGCCCGGGCTCGGGTCAGCTTCGGGCGGTGGTCCTGCCGGCGGCGGCGCGCCAGTGCTGGTCGTGACCGGGGCCGGCCAGTGCGGCCTGCTCGACCGCGTTGGCCTCGTCGACGGTGAGGACCGTAATGAGGCAGAACTCATTGCCGAAAGGGTCCTGCATGACCGCCCAGTCGATGCGCGGCGGCTCGCCCGGGAACGAGTTCGGGCGTGGGTAGATGCTGGGCTGTTTCTTGCACGTGCCGCCGATGGCCTCGATCTGTCCGATCGCAGCGTCGACATCTCGGACCTAGAGGTCGACGTGGGATCGGTTCGCCTCCGGGCCCTTCGGGGTGGAGACCAGATGCAGGATCAGCTCGTGCGACCACGGGTCGGCCTGGCCTAGGTAGGAATAGCGGCCGGGGAACACCGAGGGGATGACCGGCAGGCCGGTGGCCTGCGACCAGAACGCCTCAGCCACCCCGAGGTCGTTGACGTCGATGACCTGACACCGGAGTTTCCCGATCCCCATCGCCGCGCTCCTTCGCCGCCAGCCGACTCGTGCGCGGGCGAGGCTACAACAGATCTACTCGCAATGCGAGTAGATTGCAGGAGTGGTTGCCCCTTCCCCCACGACGTACGGGCTGCTGGGCATGCTCGCGGCGCGGTCGTGGACCGGCTACGAGCTGACCCAGCAGGTCCGGCGCAGCCTGCGCTTCGTGTGGCCCGCCTCGGAGGGCCACCTCTATCGCGAGCAACGCCGGCTCGTCGACCTCGGCTGGGCGGCCGTCGAGCAGGAGGCCGCGGGGCAGCGTTCGCGCAACCGGTACACGATCACCGCTACGGGACGTTCGGCCCTACGGGACTGGCTGGCTACCGAGCCCGAGGAGCCGCACTTCCAGATCGAGGGAGTGCTGCGGACCTTCTTCGGCGACCAGGGCAGCCGCGAGGAGTTGGGGGCGGCGATGCGTGCCACCGCTGGGATGGCGCGCTCGATGCTCGAGGAGATGGCAGGCTTCGCCGCGGAGTACCTCGAGGAGGGCGGCCCGCTGTGGATGCTCGAGCGGGGGGTTGGTGAGGCAGCCGACGGCCCACTCCACTTTCACGGCCGCCCGATGTTCCCCGAACGGCTGCACGTGGTGGCGCTCGCGATGGATGTCACCACCCGGCTGCTTCACGACGTCGAGCGCTTCTTCGCCGAGGTGTCCCGGGAGGTGGCCCGCTGGCCGGACAGGGCCGATGTCAGCATGGTTCCGGCAACCCGGGCCCGTTTGGAACGGATCCGGTCCCGGACCGTCGAGCCGCAGTGACCCTGGAGGCCGGGGTTCACCCCACGGGCGAGCCGTACATCTCCCCCAGCGGGTCGGCGATCAACTCCAGCCGGGCGCCGTCGGGATCGCGGAAGTACAGCGAGACCTCGTCGACGTGGGCGTACTCGACCCCCGCGGCGTCGAGGTTGGCCTTGAGCCGCTCCCACCGCACCGGCTCCACCGAGATCGCCAGGTGGTGCAGACCGCCGAGCACCTCGGCGTAGGGGCCGACGTCCACACCAGGCAGGTCGAAGAACGCGATCGCGTTGCCGTGGCCGCAGTCGAAGAAGAAGTGGGTCGACCCGGGCAGGTCGCGGTTCTCGAAGACCTCGGTCAGCGGGAACTCCAGCACGTCCTGGTAGAAGC
>JACCSC010000456.1 GCA_013813215.1 Geodermatophilaceae bacterium
GGACTCCAGGCAGATCAGCTGCGCGATGACGTCGTTGGCCGAGGCGTCGTCGACCTGGACGCCGAGGAAGATGATGCGCTCCTCGAACAGCTTGTTGTAGGGGTTGGACTCCTTCATGCCGTAGCTGGTGCGCTCGACGAAGGTCGGCAGCACGTATCGGCTGCTCGGGGTGTACAGGTCGCTCACGACAGGTCCTTTGGGTGTCGACATGGTCAGCTGGTCTTCGCGGCGGGGTTGTCGTCGCTCTCGGGCACCTGCGTGGCCCGGGCCACGACGTGGTCGACGAAGCCGTACTCCAAGGCCTCGGCGGCGGTGAACCAGCGGTCTCGATCGGAGTCCTTGGTGATCTGCTCGACGGTCTGGCCGGTCTGCTCGGCGATGAGCTGCGCCATCTCCAGCTTGCTGGACCGGAAGAGTTCGGCCTGGATCGCGATGTCGGAGGCCGTGCCGCCGATCCCGGCCGAGCCCTGATGCATCAGGATCCGCGCGTGCGGCAGGGCGTAACGCTTGCCCTTGGTCCCCGCCGAGAGCAGAAACTGCCCCATCGAGGCGGCCAGCCCCATCGCGTAGGTCGCGACATCGCACTCGATGAACTGCATGGTGTCGTAGATGGCCATCCCCGCGGTCACCGAGCCGCCGGGTGAGTTGATGTAGAGGTTGATGTCGCGGGTCGGGTCCTCGGCGGCCAGCAGCAGCATCTGGGCGCACAGCTGGTTGGCGATCTCGTCGGCCACCTGCGAGCCGAGGAACACGATCCGCTCGCGCAGCAGGCGCTCGTAGACCGAGTCACCGAGGTTCATCCCGCTCGCCGCGGAACGCATGGCGGGCAGGCTGCGCGCTATCTCCAGGCTGTGCTTCATCGGCGGTAGGGCCGAACCGGTTGCGGGGGTCGAAGAGGTCACCACAGGCCTGCCTTCATGCGATCGACGCTGCCCTGCGAGCGGCAGCGGGGACGTGGAACGTGCCGCCGACAGTAACCGCCGGTACCGACGCCACAGTCCCGCAAACTGCCCTGTTCGCTGTCAGCGCAGGTGCCGTCCGAGCGCCGCAGGAACGCTCAGCGGCCGTTGTCGGTGGGGATCGCGGTGGCCTCGTCGACGTCGGGATCGACAGCGGGACCGGCGTCGTCGTCGGGGACAGCCTCCGTGGGCCGCCCGCTCTCGCCGGAGGTACGCCGCAGCGGGGACAGGTCGACCGGCTGCCCGCTGCGGTCGGTCACGGTCGCCGCCTCGAGCAGCAGGGCCAGCACCTTGTTCCGCCGTACGTCGGTCATCACCGAAGGCAGCTGCCCGCCGTCGGTGAGCTGCTGCGCGTACTGCTCTGGGGGCATCCGGTAGCGGCGGGCCTGCAGGATGATGTGCTGGGTCAGGTCTTGCTCGTTGACGCCGATCTCCTCGAGGTCGGCGTACCCGTCGAGGATCAGCTGGGTGGCGACCGCCTTCTCCGCATTGGTCCGCAGCTCCGCGAAGAACTCCTCCTCGGACTTGCCCTCCTCGGCGAGGTACTCCTCCATGGTCCCCCCGGACTCGGACAGCTGGTGCTCCATGGCGTGCCGACGCCAGTCGACCTCACCGGTCACGACGCTCTCCGGCAGCGGGACGTCGACCGCCGCGACCAGCGACTCGAGCAGCTCGTCCCGGGCCTGCGTGCCCTGCTGAACGAGCTTGACCTGACGTAACCGCTCGCGCGCGTCCACGCGCAGCTCGTCCAGGCTGTCGAACTCGCTGACCGTCTGGGCGAACTCGTCGTCCAGCTCGTCGAGCTGCTTGACCTTCACCGTCCGGACGGTCACCGCCACATCAGCGGTCTGCCCGCCGTACTCACCGGCCGACAGCTGCGTCTGGAACGTCGCCGACTCCCCCGCCGCCAGACCGGTGATGGCCTCGTCCAGGCCGTCGATCAGCTGCCCGCTGCCCACCTCGTGGGTGAGCCCGGCGGCCGTGCCGTCCTCGACCGGGGCGCCGGCCACCGTCGCGGCGAGGTCGAGGGTGACCGTGTCACCGGTCTCGGCCGGCCGGTCGGCGGTCACGAGCGAGGCGAAGCGTTCGCGCAGCGTCTCGATCTGCTCGTCCACGTCCTCGTCGCCGACCGTCAGGTCGTCGACGGTCACCGCCAGCCCCGACTTGTCGGGCAGCTCCAGCTCCGGGCGGACGTCGACCTCGGCGGTGAAGGCGACCAGGTCGCCGTCGTCGATCTTGGTGACCTCGATCTCGGGTCGGCCCAGCACCCGGACCTCGTTGTCCCGGATCGCCTCGTCGTACGCCAGGGGCACTGCGTGGTTCACTACCTCTTCGAGGATCACCGGCCGGCCGATCCGCTGCTCCAACACCCGGCCGGGCACCTTGCCGGGCCGGAAGCCGGGGACCCGAATCTGCGCGCCGATCTTCTTGTACGCCGCGTCGAAGCTGGCTTTGAGCTCATCGAAGGGCAGCTCCACGGCGAGCCGCACCCGGGTAGGGCTCAGGGTCTCCACGGAGCTCTTCACGGCAACTCTCCTCAGGCGATTGGGGGTAGCGCGGGCGGCCGGACGGCGTACTCCGGCGCGCCACGCAGCCGCCGAGTCTAGGCGACCGGGGCAGGCCTGGTCCCGCCCGCGACGCTCGGGTGCACACTGGCGGCATGCGATGGGTGCTCGGACTGCTGGCCTTGCTCATACTGCTGGTGGTGGTCGGCATCGTGCTCAAGGCGATCAAGTGGCTGGTGATCATCGCCCTCGTGGTGGTGGTGGTCGGCGTGGCCCGCAGCGCGATCGCGCGGAAGGACCGCAAAGCGCTCTGACGCGCCGTAGACCCCGGGTCGGGGTGGCGGGATTTGAACCCACGGCCCCCCGCTCCCAAAGCGGGTGCGCTACCAAGCTGCGCCACACCCCGTGGCAACTCGGAAGTCTACTGGCCGCAGCGGATACCCTGGTCCGGCTGCCGCGGCGGCAGCACCGCGGGTGTAGCTCAATGGTAGAGCCCCAGTCTTCCAAACTGGCTACGCGAGTTCGATTCTCGTCACCCGCTCCGAGCCGTACGGTCAGACCCGCTCGACCTCGACGCGCCCGTGCGCTCCTGACGACGGGGTCGACGCGGCCGGGACGGCCCGGCCGGCACGGCCGGCCCGGCCGGCCCGCTTGGCTTCATACATCGCCAGGTCGGCGCTGTGCAGCAGGCCGACCACGTCGCCCGCGCGGCCATCAGCCACGCCGACGCTGACCGAGGCCCTGCCGTGCAGCGCCGACGCGACCGACGAGGCGATCTCGTCTCCGACGGCGCCGAAGTCCGGTCCCGGGCGGCGAAGTGAAACGAACACGAACTCGTCGCCGCCCAATCGGGCCACGAAGTCCCGGGGGCCGGCCCGGCTCATCAGCGAGGCCGCGATCACCCGCAGGATCTCGTCACCGGCCTCGTGCCCCCGCCAGTCGTTGGCCAACTTGAGATCGTCGACGTCGATCACTGCGACCCCGACCGCGTCCTCGGGCCCGCCGGCCAGCTCCTCGACGTAGCGGTGGAAGGCGTGCCGGTTGCCGACGCCGGTGAGGGCGTCGGTGTACGCGAGCTGCTGGATCCGTTCGCGCTCTCGGCGCAGCCGCTCCAGGAGCTGCACGGAGCGAGCCAGGTCGAGCGTCCGTTCGCGCTGGTCGGCGAGCACCAGCGCGAGATAGTCGCCGTAGGCCATGATCTCCCCGTCCGAGGCCACCTGGACGACCAGCTGCGCTCGGCAGTGCAAGGCGGCGGCCGTGAGCGCCGGCGGAGCGTCGGTGGGCAGCGCGCTGCACGCCTGCCGCGCGGCGTCCAGCGCCTCGGGCAGCCGGTGAGCACGGGCCAGGGCCCGCGCCTCGTAGAGGCGGGCGAAGGACTCGTCGCTGCGCTGACCGCGCCCGACCAGCCTCGCGCTGCAGTCCCTAATCCGCTGGGCAGCGTGCAGCGGATCGCCGTCGTGGACCGACAGGCAGGCGGCCAGCAGGCTGCCCTTGGCGCGGTAGGCGTCGGTCTCCTCCAGCGCGGGCTGCCCCTCGGCCAACAGGGCGTGGCGCAAGGCGGCGGCCTCCTGCTCGGCCGCCTCGGCGACCCGATCCACCCGGCGCAGCTCCATCGCCCAGCAGGCGTGCAGTTCGGCCAGGTTGAGCTGCATGGTCACAGCCGAGACCCGAAGCAGCTGCGGGTTCACCGCGATGACGTCGACGGCGGCCTCGAAGTGCGGTTGAGCGAACTCGTACAGCCGCAGGATCATGTAGCAGCGGCCGATCCCGGCGTACGCCGTCACGGCGGCCAGCGGCTCACCGTCCGGCCCGGGCAGGTCGGCCTCGGCGGCGGCCAGGTCCTGCAGCATGGCGTCACCGGGCGAGAGGTCCGAAGTCGGCTCGGCGGCGATCTTCTGCAAGAGGGCCAGCAGCTGCCCGATACACAGCCAGGCAGCGTTCCCGGCCGACCGCGCCGCCTGCGTGAGGTGCTCGGCCACGATCGCGGCGGCCCGATGATCACCGAGACAGTGGTAGGCGATACCGCGGACGTAGAGCAATGCCGGCCGGATGTCCTCGCCGGCGGACGCGCCCTCGTCCGCGATCCGCAGCAAGGCGGCCTCGACACCGGCGAGCGCCCTATCGGTGGCCCCGCTCTGCGCCTGGCGCAGCAGCTCGATCACCTCAGGTCGCCGGTCGTGCACCAGCCCCCCTCGTAGCATTCGTGTTCAACCGATACTACGGCGCAGAATGGGCCTCAACGACCTAGCGCGAAACTGATGCGCGCGAATCTCCCTCGCCGCGAGTGCGCTCGTCGGGTACACACGACGGCTGTGAGCACCGACCTGGAGATGCGCCCCGCGACCGCACCGGAATTCGACGCCTTCTACGACTCGATGAGCGACACGTTCTTCGAGGGCGTGTTCGAGGTCGACGTCGAGTCCGAGCGGGAGCGATTCGAGCCCGAACGCAGCCTGACCGCATGGGACGCCGGTTCCATCGTGGCCACCGGGGGAATCTTCAGCCGCCAGCTCACCGTGCCCGGCGGGATCGTGCCGATGGCCGGCGTCACGTACATCACGGTCGCTCCGACGCACCGCAGGCAGGGCCTGCTCACCCGGATGCTGCTGCGCCAGTTCACCGACCTGCACGACGGCGGCGCGGAGGCCGTCGCCGGCCTGTGGGCCTCCGAGGGCGGGATCTACGGCCGGTTCGGCTACGGGAGCGCCGCACCCCGTGCCCTGTTCACCGGGTCCAAGCCCGCGTTCCGGCCGGGGACCGACCTGGGCACCGGCCGGGTACGCCGGGTCTCGAAGGATGCCCTGCGCCCGCACGCCGAGGCGGTGTACGAGGTGCTCCGGCCGAGGACGGTGGGGCATCTCGACCGGTCGCCGGCCTGGTGGGATCGGCGGCTCATGGATCCCGAGCACTGGCGGGACGGTGCGACACCGAACCGCTACGTGGTGCACGAGGAGGCCGACGGCTCGATCACCGGTTTCGCCGTGTTCCGGGTCAAGGCCGACTGGTCCGGCGCGGAGTCGAACTCCCAGGTCATCGTCATGGATCTCAGCGGTACGACTCCGCAGGCCACAGCCCGGCTGTGGCGCTTCGTGCTCGACCTCGATCTGGTCAGCGGCTTCCGCCGACGGCTCGCGTCACCCGAGGAGCCGGTGCGCTACCTGGTCGCGGACCCTCGCACGGTCAAGCTGGAGATCGTCGACTCGCTGTGGATCCGGATCGTGGACCTGGACCGGGCGCTGGCCGCGCGGCGCTACCAGGTCGAACTCGACGTCGTCCTGGAGGTCACCGACGCCCACTGCGCGTGGAACGTGGGGCGCTGGCGATTGACCGGTGGCCGCGACGGCGCCGACGTACGCCGGACCAGCGGTCACGCCGACCTGTCGCTGTCGACCACCGAACTGGGGGCGGCGTACCTCGGGGGTACGACGTTGCAGGCGTTGTCCGCAGCGGGACAGGTCGTCGAGCACACGGCCGGCGCCCTGCGGCAGGCCTCCCTGGCCTTCGGCTGGGACAGCGCCCCGTGGTGTCCCGAGGTCTTCTGAGCAGGCGGCGGCATCGACAGCGGTGACATCTGGCACGCTTCGCCGGTGACCGAGACGCCGGGCCAGGACAGCCCCCTGGGCTTCACTGCCCAGGCGATGCTGTGCGACTCCGCGGCCGCCGTCGAGGGCAAGCTGTTCATCCAGGGCGGCGGATGGAACGCAATCGCGGCCGGGGCGATGCCCTTCACCGCGCCGCGGATCGGCATGGCCCTGCTGATCGGCGTCCCGTACGGCGACACGCTGCACCGCCACCAACTCACCGTCGGTCTGCAGGACGAGGACGGTTCGCAGCTGCCGCTGGGCCCGCCCGTCGACGGCGGGCGCGCCAGCCACCTGCAGCTCGCCTTCGAGGTGGGCCGTCCCGCCCAGCTGCCACCCGGGGACACCCAGCTGCTGCCGTTCGCCCTCAACATCGACGGCTATCAGTTCTCCGGTCCGGGCGGCTACGTCTTCGTCATCGCCGTGGACGGCCAGGAACTCACCCGGCTGCGCTTTCGGGTGCACCTGCGGGCCGGCTGAGACTTCCAGCCGCCCACGGGGGCTGACAGGTCGGGCACCAGTAGAGGTTGCGTTTGACCAGCTCCTGAGTGCGGATCGGCGTACCGCAGACCAGGCAGGGCTCCCCGGTGCGGCGGTAGACGTAGAACGGGCCGCGCCGGCGGTCACCGGGTCGGGTGGTGACGATCCGACCTCGCCGTACGCCGTCGCGCATCAGCTCCACCAGGTCCGCCCACATGCGCGCCCACAGATCCGGCGACACCGTCGTACCGGGGCGGTGCGGATCCAGGCCGTGGCGGAACAACAACTCGGCCCGGTAGACGTTGCCTACGCCGGCGAGCACCTCCTGGTTCATGAGCAGGGCGCCAATCGCAGTCGGGCTGCGTCCGATCCGGCGGTACGCCGCCACCACATCGGCGTTGCGCCGCAAGGGATCCGGGCCGAGCCGGGCTTTGATCGCCAACACCCCAGGCGGGGTCAGCACCTCGCAGGCGGTCGCGCCGCGCAGGTCCCACCACACGTCCTCGGTCCACAGCCGCAGCCGCACGGCGCCCCTTGGCTCCAGCATCGGCTGCTCACCGGTGCGCCACTCGCCGTACAGGCCGAGGTGGACGTGCAGCCACACTCGCCCTTCGTAGCGGTGGAACAGGTGCTTGCCAACCGCCTCCGCCTGGCGCAGGAGGCGCCCATCGAGCAGTCCGGCGCCCGCAGCGAACCGGCTTTGCGGGCTGTCTGCGTGCACCACGTGCCCACGCAACGTGCGGTTGTGCGCCCGCGCGAGACGGTAGATCGTGTGACCCTCGGGCACGATGCTCCGATCCGGTGGGAGGCAGCGGTTGGACGAGCAGCGGCAGCGGGTACGCCGCCGGTCATCCGACGAGGCGAGCCAAGCAGACCGCTCGGGCGGGGCCGAGCGCGGGCTGCGCGGCCTGGTCGGCGCCGGCCCGACGCAGGTCGACGTCACGGCCGCCATGCGGGCGCGGGACGCCTCCCGCCCCTCGGCCGAGGAGCTGGCCACGGCGGAGGCGGAGCTGGTCGTCGTACGGCGGAATTGGCAACCCCGCGATTGACCCCCACCCCTCCGACGATCATGAACTTTCCCCGTGTCGCAATCGGGCGTTTCTCCCCGAATCGGACCGGGAAACTTCATGATCGCGAGGAAAGCGGGGCTAGGGCAGCGGCGGCAGGTCCCGGGTGCGCTCGTAGTCGGCGAGCTGGGCGATGCGCCGAGCGTGCCGCTCACCGCCCTCGAACGGCGTCGCGACAAAGGCGGCCACGATCTCGGCGGCCTCCTCGGCCGTGTGTTGACGCGCCCCGATCCCGATCACGTTGGCGTCGTTGTGCTCGCGGCAGAGGCGAGCGGTCTCGGTGCTCCAGGCCAGCGCGGCGCGGACACCGGTGACCTTGTTCGCCGCGATCTGCTCGCCGTTGCCGGATCCCCCGATCACCACGCCCAGGCTCCCGGCGTCGCCCACGA
>JACCSC010000415.1 GCA_013813215.1 Geodermatophilaceae bacterium
GCCCTCGCCGTCGTCATGACCGCGGCCACCGGCGTACTGCTGGTGTGGGATCTGAAGCGGCCCGAGCGGTTCTACTTCATCCTCACCAGACCGAACCCGCGGTCCTGGCTCTTCTGGGGCGCGCTTGCCCTGGCCGCGTTCGCCGGAGTGGCCGGGCTCTGGCTGGTCGCCGGCCTGGTCGGGGCGCTGTCGTCGTACGACGTCGGCCCGGCCTCAACTCTGCTTGCGTATGCCGCCCTGCCGACCGGAGCGCTGGCCGCCGGGTACACCGCGTTCCTGTTCGGGCAGGCCGAGGGGCGGGACCTGTGGCAGTCCCGGCTGCTCTTGCCCCTGCTGCTCGTGCAGGCCCTGATGGTCGGCGCCGGCGCACTGGTCCTGGCCGGGCTGTACGACGCCGAGGCCGGCGCCTTCCTGGTGCGTGCACTGGTCGCCGCGGCCGCATTGCACGTCGTCCTGCTGCTGGTCGAGTTCCTACGTCCGCAGCATTCCGCGCAGGCCACCGCCGCCGCCCGGCTCGTCGTCCGGGGTCGGTACGCCGCGCCGTTCTGGTGGGTGGCAATCGGTGGTGCGGTGTTCGCCATTGCGCTCGCCGCGCCGAGCTGGGACGGGACGCCGTGGGCGACGGTCGTCCTCGCCGGCATCGCTGTGCAGGGCGTGCTGCTCACCTACGAGAGCGTGTTCGTCCGCGCCGGACAGGACATCCCGCTGTCATGAACCAGCTGCCCGGAGAGCGTACCCACGAGAGCTTGCGCAACTTCCCGCCGGTGGAGAACTGGGACCACCACGTGGAGTACGACGCCAAGGCGCATCCGCGCAAGGTCCAGCGCCGCTTCATGCTCGTGCCCACCACGTGCTTCAACTGCGAGAGTGCCTGCGGGCTGCTCGCCTACATCGACAAGGACGACCTGTCGATCCGCAAGCTGGACGGCAACCCGGCCCACCCCGGCTCGCGGGGTCGCAACTGCGCCAAGGGTCCGGCCACGATCAACCAGCTGGACGACCCCGAACGGATCCTGCATCCGTTGCGGCGCCAGGGGAAGCGAGGCGGCGGCGAGTGGGAGCGAGTGAGCTGGGACGCGGCCCTCGACGACATCGCGGGGCGGATTCGCGCGGCCATCGTCGAGGACCGGCACGAGGAGGTCATGTACCACGTCGGGCGTCCCGGCGAGGACGGCTTCTCCGAACGGTTCCTGGCCGCCTGGGGCGTGGACGGGCACAACAGCCACACCAACGTGTGCTCTTCCGGTGCGCGCTTCGGGATGGCGCTGTGGGGCGGCTACGACCGGCCCAGCCCCGATCATGCGAACGCCAAGGTCATCCTGTTGCTGTCCAGCCACCTCGAGACCGGGCACTACTTCAACCCGCACGCCCAGCGGATCATGGAGGGCAAGCAGTCGGGCGCCAAGCTCGTCGTGGTCGATCCCCGGATGTCCAACACGGCCAGCCACGCCGACCTCTGGCTCGCCCCGTGGCCAGGCAGCGAGGCCGCGATCCTGCTGTCGATCGCGGCGTTCCTGTTGCGTAGCAGGCGAATCGACGCGGCGTACCTGGAACGCTGGTTCAACTGGCAGACCTACCTCACCAACCTGCACCCGAGCGCGACCCAGGACTTCCCGACTTTCCTGGACCGGCTGGAGGCCGACTACGCCGGCTACACGTTCGAGTTCGCCGCGGAGGAGGCCCAGATCCCCCTGGCCCGGATCGAGGAACTGGCCGACCTCGTGTCGCACTGCGAGGGACGGCTCGCGGCCCACGTCTGGCGCTCGGCCGCGGCCGGCAACCTCGGCGGCTGGCAGGTCGCCCGGGCACTGTGGTTCGTCCTGGCGCTGACCGGCAGCATCGGCACCGCGGGCGGCACGAGCCCCAACGGCTGGAACAAGTTCATCCCGCACGGGCCGTCGATGCCCCCAGCGCACGAGCACTGGAACGAGCTGACCTGGCCGCGCGAGTACCCGTTGTCCTGCAACGAGATGTCGATCCTGCTCCCCTACTTCCTGGCCGAGGGACGGGGCAAGCTCGCGGTCTACTTCAGCCGGGTGTTCAACCCGGTGTGGACCTACCCGGACGGCTTCAGCTGGCTGTCCGCGCTGACCTCCGACGCGGTTGAACTGCACGTCGCCCTGACGCCGACCTGGTCGGAGACGGCGGAGTTCGCCGACTACGTGCTGCCGATGGGGCACGCCGCCGAGCGGCACGACACGCATTCCTACGAGACGCATTCCGGGCGGTGGCTCGGGTTCCGGCAACCGGTCATGCGGGTAGCCCTGGAACGTCTCGGGCGTCCCGTGGCCGACACCCGGGAGTCCAACCCCGGCGAAGTATGGGAGGAGAACGAGTTCTGGTTCGAGCTGTCCTGGCGGATCGACCCCGACGGCTCGCTGGGCATCCGGCAGTACTTCGAGTCGCCCTACGAGCCGGGTGTAAAGATCACCGTCGACGACTACTACCGCTGGGTCTTCGAGAACCAGGTGCCCGGGCTGCCGGAGAAGGCAGCGGCCGAGGGCTTGACGCCACTGGCCTACATGCGCCGGTATGGCGCCGTGTCGGTCGCGGAAGGGCTGTACCGCCAGGACGAGCGCGTGCTCACCGAGTCCGAGCTGGTCGGTACGACGGCTGATGACAACGGCGTGCTGCGCCGACCGGTCACCCTGGACGACGCACCCCCGCTGGTGGGTGAGGCAGGCTCGGTCGGCGTACGGCACGACGACGGAAGCGTCACCGCAGGCTGGCTGTCGCCGTCACGCAAGCTGGAGGTCTACTCCGAGACGATGCGCGACTGGGGTTGGCCGGAGTACGCCACGCCGGGCTACATCGAGTCGCACGTCTCGCGACACGAGGTCGAGCCGGCGCGCGGCGAACTCGTGCTCGTCCCGACGTTCCGGCTGCCCACCCTGATCCACACCCGGTCGGGCAACGCGAAGTACCTCAACGAGATCAGCAACTCCCATCCGATGTGGCTGAACTCGGTCGATGCGCACCGGGCCGGCGTCGGCACCGGCGACCTCGTCCGGCTGACCACGGAGATCGGCCATCTCGTCGCCCGCGTCTGGGTCACCGAGGGGATCCGGCCTGGCGTCTGCGCGCTGTCACACCACATGGGCCGTTGGCGGCTGCACGAGGACGAGGGGAGCCGTTGGGTGACCGGCCGGGTCGACATCACGCACCCGGACGGGCCGGACAGCTGGCTGCTGCGCTACCGCTCCGGCGTACAGCCGTTCGTGTCCGACGATCCGGACTCGAGCCGGATCTGGTGGGACGACCCGGGTGTGCACCAGAACTTGGCCTTCGGCGTCCACCCCGACCCGTGGTCCGGGATGCACTGCTGGCTGCAGAAGGTGCGGCTGGAGAAGGCGCACCGCGGCGACCGGTACGGCGACGTCTACGTCGACCGGCGCCGTTCGGTGGAGGTCTACCGGGAGTGGCTCGCGCTGGCCCGGCCGTGGACCGGGCCGGACGGGCAGCGCCGGCCGGAGTTCATGATGCGGCCGGTCAAGCCCACCCGCCGCGCCTTCCGCGCGCCCTGACCTCCCGCCAGCGCTCAGTGTCGAGAGCCGGTCACGGCTTCTCGACCAGCTTCCAGTACGCGTCCTTTCTGACCACCTTTCCCCCGCTGAACTCGTAGTGGTCGCAGCCCCGGACACTGACCCTGACCCCGTCCGCTCTCGTGCCCGTCAACAGCCACTCCGAGACCACCATGTTGCCGCTGATCCAATGGCGGACATCGCCGTAGTGGACGTCCGGGAGACCCGCGAAGCGGGTCGCCAGACCCTCCCTGACCGCGGCCTTGCCGACGAATCGTTGCCCCCACGGGTCTGGCCCGCGGGGCATGTCCAAGGAGCAATCGTCGGCGAAGAACTCCATGATCGCATCCAGGTCATGCGCGTTGAAGGCGTCGAGGATGGCCTCCGCGATGTCCATGGAGACCGCTTGCTCTTGCGACATCGCATCCTCCTGGATTGATCGACGACCGCACGGCTGTCGGAGCGCAGGGTCGCACAAAGCCCGGGAGGGTTCGGCACCGCGCGTCCGGCGGCGAGGAGGGCGCCCGGAGCAGGCGCCGGCGGTGGTGCGTACCGTCGGTGGGGT
>JACCSC010000007.1 GCA_013813215.1 Geodermatophilaceae bacterium
GTCCAGCGTGTAGCGCACGACCGCCGCGCGCTGGCCCGCGTCGGCCGTGAGCCCGCCGAGCCAGGCCCGGATCGGCGCGATCGCGGGCTCGCGCAGCCGGCCGTCGACCAACGGCTCCTCCGGTACGACGAACAGCGGCGCCCCACCCAGGCCGCGCGCCGCGAGCATCGCCGACAGGTGCCCGCCCACGTCGTTCATCGCCAGCGGCGGGCAGCGGTCGAGCACGATGGCGATGGCCGTGCCCCGGTCCCGTGCGGTGTGCAGCAGCTGCCACGGCACGGCGTCGGCGTACCGGGCCGCGGTGGTGAGGAACACCCACAGGTCCGCGGCGGCCAGCAGGGTCGACGCCAGCTCGCGGTTCGTGCTCACCACGCTGTCGATGTCCGGCGCGTCCAGCAGTGCGAGCCCGGGCCCGATCCCCGGATGCGGCGCGAGGCGCAGGCCGTCCGGACCCGAACTGCGCGGCAGCTGCGGCAGGATCCGCTCGTCGGTGAACCACATCAGATCCGCCGGGTGGCACACGATGACCGGGCCTCGGGTGGTCGGCCGCAGGACCCCGGCCGTGCTCACCTCGGCGCCGACCAAGGAGTTGATCAGGGTCGACTTGCCAGCCCCGGTCGAGCCGCCGACCACGGCCAGCAGCGGCGCGTCGATGCTGCGCAACCGCGGGATGAGGTAGTCGGCCAGCTGGCCGGTCAGCTCGCGGCGGTCGTGCTCGGCCGGCCACGCCGACGGGGCCGGCAGCGGGAACGTCGTGCCGCCCACCACCGCAGCCAGCCCGACGACCGCGTCGAGCAGGTCCCCGGTAGCGGTCACCGCCTCAGCCTGCCTTACGCACGGCGCGCTCACGTTTCGGGAGCACGACGAGCGGGCAGCTTCTCCAGGCAGCGCCCCACGACCCAGGAGGACCAGTGAGCTACACCATCCCGACCATGGAGCCGGCCGCCGGCAAGGAAGTCGCCCGCCTGCTGCAGGACCGGTTGAACGCACTGACCGACCTGCACCTGACGCTCAAGCACATCCACTGGAACGTCGTCGGTCCGCACTTCATCGCCGTCCACGAGATGCTCGACCCGCAGGTCGACGCGATCCGGCTGATGGCCGACACCCTGGCCGAGCGCATCGCCACCCTCGGCGCGGAGCCGAAGGGGACGCCCGGCGCGCTCGTCAGCGCCCGGACCTGGGACGACTACTCGCTCAACCGCGCCGGCGCCCTCGAGCACCTCGCCGCGCTGAACCTGGTGTACGACGGTGTCATCTCCGACCACCGGGCAGCCATCGACTCGACCGAGGAACCCGACCCCGTCACCCAGGACATCCTGATCGGTCAGTCCGCCCAGCTGGAGCAGTATCAGTGGTTCGTCCGGGCCCACCTGGAGCGCAGCTCGGGCGACCTGGTCAGCGAGGGCGAGGCCCGCGAGGCCGACGCCGCACGGGCCGTCCCGGCCGACTACGAGCCGGCCGCGAGCAAGAAGTCGGCGCCCCGCAAGGCGGCGAAGAAGGCGGCCAAGAAGGCCGCTCGTCAGTAGCGCTCGCCAACCGGCTCGGGGAGGGCGTCTAGCGCGGCCAGCTGCTCGGCGTCCAGCGTCACGTCGGCCGCGGCGACGTTCTCCTCCAGGTAGGCGACCCGCTTCGTGCCTGGAATCGGGATCACGTGCTCGCCCTGGGCCAAGGTCCAGGCCAGGGCCACCTGAGCCGGCGTGAGTCCGACCGACTCGGCCACCGCACGCACCTGTGCGACCAATGTCTCGTTGGCCGCCATCGCCTCTTCGGTGAACCGCGGCAACCCCGCCCGGAAGTCCGTGGGCTCGAACGAGCCGGCGGCCAGCGCCCCGGTGAGGAAGCCGCGTCCGAGCGGGCTGAACGGCACGAACGCCGCCCCGTTCTCGGCGCACCAGGGCACCACCTCGTCGAGCGGACCCCGGGTCCACAGCGACAGCTCGGACTGGATCGCCGACACGGGGTGGATGGCGTGGCAGGTGGCCGCCTGCTCGACCGTCACCTCGGACAGCCCGAGGTGCAGCGTCGTACCATCGGCCACGCACTCGGCCATCGCGGCCCAGGTCTCCTCGATGGGCACCTTCTCATCGACCCGGTGCAGGTAGTACAGGTCCACCCGGTCGGTCCGCAACCGGCGCAGCGAGTCGGTCAGCGAGCCGCGTACATGCTCGGGACGCCCGTCGCGCGACACCGCGCGGTCCGCGTCGGCCAGCAGGCCGGTCTTGGTGGCCAGGACGAGGTCGTCGCGACGCCCGGTCAGCGCGTGGCCGACGAGTTCCTCGTTCGCGAACGGCCCGTACACCTGCGCGGTGTCGAACAGCGTCACGCCCAGATCGAGCGCCCGGTGCAGTACGGCGAACGCGGTCTGCTCGTCCGCCTCGCCGTACGCCCAGGACATCCCCATGCAGCCCAGGCCGATCGCCCCGACCAGCGGTCCGCCCTCACCCAGCCGGCGGGTCTGCATCAGGAAACGACCTCCACTATCAACTCCACCTCGACGGGTGCACCCAACGGCAACTCGGCCACACCGACCGCGCTGCGGGCGTGCCGGCCCGCCTCACCGAAGACGTCGCCGAGCAGGTCGCTGGCTCCGTTGACGACTCCGGGTTGGCCGGTGAACCCGGCGGCGCTGGCCACGAAACCGACCACCTTGACCACGCGCACGACCGAGTCCAGCCCGACGGCGGCGTCGATCGCGGCCAGCCCGTTCAACGCGCACTGCCGGGCGTCCTGCTGCGCGTCCTCGGCGCTGACCTCCGCCCCGACCCGGCCGGTCCGAGGCAGCGCGCCGTCGACGAAGGGCAGCTGGCCCGAGGTGAAGACCAGGTTCCCGGTCCGGGCGGTGGGCTGGTAGGCGGCGACCGGAGCGGCGACCGGGGGCAGGGTCAGGCCCAGCTCGGCCAGCCGAGCCGAGGCAGTCACGAGCGCGGCCGCTTGAAGTAGGCCACCAGCTGCTCCGGGTTCGGGCCGGGAACCACCTGCACCAACTCCCAGCCGTCCTGCCCGAAGTTGTCCAGGATCTGCTTGGTCGCATGGATGAGCAGGGGCGCTGTCATGTACTCCCAGGTCTGCATGCGCCGACCCTAGCTACGCCCGCCCGGACGCCCTACGGTTCGCGGCATGACGGTGAAGCAGCACAAGATCATGCTGGACGAGGACGAGATCCCGACCCGCTGGTACAACGTCGTCCCCGACCTCCCGGCGCCCCCGCCGCCGGTGCTGCATCCCGGCACCCTGGAGCCGGTCGGACCCGACGACCTTGCCCCGCTGTTCCCGATGGCGCTGATCGCGCAGGAGGTGACCACCGACTCCTACGTCGAGATCCCCGGCGAGGTCCTCGACATCTACCGCCTCTGGCGGCCCTCGCCGCTCTACCGGGCGCACCGGCTGGAGCAGGCCCTCGGCACCCCGGCCCGGATCTACTACAAGTACGAAGGCGTGAGCCCGGCGGGCTCCCACAAGCCGAACACCGCCGTACCGCAGGCCTTCTACAACGCCCAGGCCGGGATCCGTCGGTTGACCACCGAGACCGGTGCCGGTCAGTGGGGTACGGCGCTGGCCTTCGCCTGCGCGCAGTTCGCCCTGGAGTGCGAGGTGTGGCAGGTCCGCGCGAGCTACGACCAGAAGCCCTACCGCCGGATGATGATCGAGACCTTCGGCGCCACGATCCACCCGAGCCCCTCGGACCTGACCGAGGCCGGCCGCGCGATCCTGGCCGAGCACCCGGACTCCACCGGCTCCCTCGGCATCGCGATCAGCGAGGCGGTCGAGGTCGCGGCGCAGAACGCCGACACCAACTACGCGCTGGGCAGCGTGCTCAACCACGTCCTGCTGCACCAGACGGTGATCGGCGAGGAGGCGCTGCTCCAGCTGGCCAAGGTCGGGGAGACACCGGACGTGATCATCGGGTGCACCGGCGGCGGGTCGAACTTCGGCGGGCTGGCGTTCCCGTTCCTGCGGGAGAAGCTGGCCGGGAAGATGTCGCCGCAGATCCTGGCCGTGGAGCCCGCGGCCTGCCCGTCGCTGACCCGCGGCCAGTACGCCTACGACTTCGGCGACACCGCGGGCATGACGCCGCTGATGAAGATGCACACCCTCGGCCACGACTTCGTGCCGGACCCGATCCATGCCGGCGGCTTGCGCTACCACGGCATGTCGCCGCTGATCAGTCACATCTACGAGCTCGGCCTCATGGACGCGATCTCCAAGCCGCAGTCGGAATGCTTCGCGGCCGGCGTGCAGTTCGCCCGGACGGAGGGCATCGTCCCCGCTCCGGAGCCGACGCACGCGCTGGCCGCGGCCATCGACGAGGCGAAGCGGTGCGCCGACACCGGCGAGGAGAAGGTGATCCTGACCGCGCTGTGCGG
>JACCSC010000011.1 GCA_013813215.1 Geodermatophilaceae bacterium
TTCGCGGCCACCGCGGCCATCGGGACCGCGGTTCGGGTGGCTGCGCGGGACGCCTCGCCGCTCGTGGCGCTGGCCGGTGCCGGGGCCTCGGCGAGGCTGGAGCTCGTGGTCACCGATGACCCGCGGGCCATCGCCGGTGGCCTGGCCGGTCAGCCTCGCGTGCTGGTCGCGGCCCGCGCGATGACCCTGGACTCCGGCGGCCAACACTGGCTGGTGGACGCTGACGTCGTGGTGCTCGCCGACGCCGCGAGCTGGACCGGGCTGCTGCCCAGCCAGCGCGTACGAGCCGGGGGACTGCTGCTGCCGGCCGAGGGCGGTGACCTGGTCGCCGCCGCCTTCGCCGCGCGAGGGCCACCGGAGCTGCTCGGGACACCATCCCTCTTACAACGAGCGGCGGGCGACCTCCGGGCCGGTCTGGTAACGGCGGCCGCGGTCCTGCCACTCGGACCGCGTGGTCTGCTGCCGGGGTTGGTGCTCGGAGACACGTCGGGGATGGACCCGGTCCTGGTGGAGCAGTTCCGGACCACCGGGCTATCGCACCTGGTCGCGGTGTCCGGCGCGAACTGCGCGATCGTCGTCGGGGCGGTGGTGTGGCTGCTGCGCGGGGCCGGCGTACCACGGGTTCCGCTCGCCGTGGTGGCCGCGCTGGCGCTGGCGGGGTTCGTGGTGTTGGCCCGGCCCTCGCCGAGCGTGTTGCGGGCCGCTGCGATGGGCGCCGTAGCGTTGCTGGCGCTGGCGACCGGGCGGCCGCGGGTGGCGTTGCCGGCGCTCGCCGCGGCTGTCCTCGGGCTCGTCCTCGTCGTACCCGCCCTCGCCTGGTCGCCGGGGTTCGCCCTGTCGGTGGTCGCCACGGCCGGCATCGTGCTCGCCGGGCCGGGGCTGACGGCGGCGCTGCGCCGACGACGCGTGCCGGCCGGGGTGGCCGAAGCGCTCGCGGTCAGCCTGGCGGCCTGCCTCGCGACCGCGCCGATCATCGCCGCGCTGTCCGGTTCGGTGAGCCTGGTGTCGGTCCCCGCGAATCTGCTGGCCGCCCCGGCCGTCCCGCCGGCCACCGTGCTCGGGGTGCTCGCGACGATCGTCTCGCCGCTGTCCGAGCCGGCCGCCAGCGGGCTGGCCTGGCTGGCGGGCCTACCGACCCGCTGGCTGGTCCTCGTCGCGGAGTACGGCGCGGGCCTGCCCGACGCGAGCCAGCACTGGCCGGGCGGTCTCACCGGTGGGCTGCTGCTCGCGGCCGGGTTGGCGACGCTGACGCTGAGCACCGTGCGCTGGCCCGCAGTTCGGCGGACGTTGCTGGCCGTCGGGTGCTCGTTGCTGCTCGTGGCGGTTCCGCTGCGCGCGCTGGCCCCTGGCTGGCCGCCACCGGGCTGGCTGTTCGTCGCCTGCGATGTCGGGCAGGGCGATGCGCTGGTCGTGAACGTCGGCCCTGGCCAAGCTGTGGTGGTCGACACCGGCCCGGAACCGGCAGCCGTGAACCGCTGCCTGCGGGAACTTGGTGTACGGCGGATCCCGCTGCTCGTGCTGACCCACCTACACGCCGACCACGTGAGCGGGTTGCCTGGCGCGCTGGCCGGGCGCGACGTGGGCGAGATCGCCATCGGTCCGCAGCCCGAACCCTCGCTGGCCTTCGACGAGCTGACCGGCGCCGCCCGGACGGCCGGGGTCCCGATGGTGGTCTCCGCAGTCGGCGAGGTCCGGGCGGTCCAGGGCGTGGAGCTGACCGTGCTCGGCCCCGACACCACGATGCACGGCACCCGATCGGACCCGAACAACTCCTCGCTCGTGCTCCTGGTGCGCACCTCGGGGCTGCGGCTGTTGCTCACCGGCGACATCGAGATCGAGGCCCAGCAGGCCTTGCGCCGCGGCGACGCCGACCTGGCCGCCGACGTGCTGAAGGTGCCGCACCACGGTTCGGCGTACCAGGACGAGGCGTTCCTCGATGCCGTCGACGCGCGGGTCGCGGTGATCTCGGTGGGCCAGGACAACAGCTACGGGCACCCGGCTCATGCGCTGGTCGAGCAGCTACGCACCCTCGGGATGCAGGTGCGGCGGACCGACACCGACGGCGCGATCGCCGTCGGTGTAGGCAGCGACGACAGGCTGTGGGTGGCTACTCGGGCCCGCGGGCCACCCGGCCGGAACTGACCTGGGTGCGTGTCACGATGAGGATATGACCGCCGCGGAGTCCTCCATCGTGCTCGTGCACGGCGAGGAGGAGTTGCTCCGGGGGCGCGCCGTCTCGGCCGCCGTTGCGGGGGCCCGCCGGTCCGACCCGGACTGCGACGTCCGGGAACTGGCAGCAGCGGCGCTCGCGCCGGGGGAGCTGTTCGACCTGCTGTCGCCGTCATTGTTCGGATCGACGCGGGTCGTGGCGATCACCGACGCCCACGAAGCTGGAAAGGACATCGTCGGCCAGCTGTTGGACTACGCGCGCGACCAGTTGCCGGAGATCGTCCTGGTTGTCGTGCACCCGGGCGGCGCACGCAACAAAGCCCTGGTCGACGGGCTGCGGGCCGCGGGCGCGCGCGTCGTGCCGTGCCCCCGGCTGACCCGGGCGGATGAGCGGCTGTCCTTCGTCCGTTCCGAGGTCCGCTCGCACGGGGGGACCATCGACGCCGCCGCGGCCGCCGCTTTGCTGGATGCGGTGGGTAGCGATCTGCGTGAGCTGGCCGCGACCTGCGGGCAGCTGGTCTCCGACACCGGGGGTCGGGTGGACCTGGCGACGGTCCAGCGCTACCACCGCGGCCGGGCGGAGGTCAGCGGGTTCTCGGTGGCCGACCGGGCGGTGGTCGGGGACCGCGCGGGAGCGCTGGAGGCGCTGCGCTGGGCGCTGTCGGTGGGGGTGCCGCACGTGGTGGTCGCCGACGCGCTGGCCGACGGGGTGCGTTCGGTGGGTCAGGTCGCTTCCGCGGGTCGGGCGAGTACGGCGGAGCTGGCCCGGGCCCTGGGCATGCCACCGTGGAAGCTTGAGCGGGCCCGGAAGCAGGCTCGCGGCTGGTCCGAGCGCGGTCTGCATCGTGCCATGGCCGTCGTGGCTGACCTGAACGCGGAGGTCAAGGGGACCGTCGCTGATCCGAGCTATGCCCTGGAACGCGCGATCCGGCTATTGGCCGAGGCCCACGCGGAGCCGGCCGGCCGCCGCTGAGCGCGGCGGCGGGGGAAATCCAGATCAGAGCTTGGCGGCCTGGGCGGCCATCGCCGACTTCTTGTTGGCGGCCTGGTTCTTGTGGATGATCCCCTTGCTCGCGGCCTTGTCCAGCTTGCGCGAGGCCGAGGTCAGCGCGGCCTCGGCGGCCGGCTTGTCACCTGCGGCGGCAGCCGAGCGGAAGCGGCGGACGGAGGTACGCAGGGCCGACTTGACCGCCTGGTTGCGTCGGCGCGCCTTCTCGTTGGTACCGATCCGCTTGATCTGGGACTTGATGTTTGCCACGCGTGTCAGCCAGCCTCTGGAGAACTCGGGATACCGGAATGCGCCGATGGCGTACCGGCACGGCTGCCCAAGATACCAGCCGGACGTACGGCGACCGAACTGGTCGACCACACCGCCAGTCACGGGCGGTTCAGTCCCAGCCCGCACGGCGGCGGCCCCAGGCCAGCGCTGCGTCATGGAACCGCCGCTGGTGAGCGCGCAGCGTCGGCATCCCGGGCGGCACCGGCTGGCGCGCGGCCAGCGCCCACATGCCGGCCAGGCCGAGCAGCAGGCCTGTCACGGCAGCCGGCTCGACGCCAGACAGTCCACCCCCTGCGTCCACCAGCCCCTGCGGATCGATCCCGCTGTACACCATCGGATCCAACGCGAACAGGACCAGGTCGATCCAGGCCGCGCCGCGGCAGGCCCAGGGCCAGTCGACGAACACGACCCGGCCGCCCGGCTCGAGCAGGATGTTGTCGGCGCGCAGGTCCAGGTGCAACAGCGTGTCCCCGTCCAGGGCGCCGCCGGCGAGCAACCGGGCACCGGAGTCGACCAATCGGTCGAGGTGACGGCGTTCCCAGGGATCCAGGTCGGCCGGCGGGTCGGCGGCGATCCGCGACCAGCTCGTCAAATCCTCGGTGAGCCGGCTGGCCACCGTGACGGCGTCGGGCAGCGGGCAGGGCGTCAAGGAGGCCGACAGTGCGGCGACTGCCTTACCGACCCGGGACGCGGCCTCGAACGTCCACGGCAGCTCCGGCAGCCGCCCCGGGGAGGCGTCGAACACCAGGGCCACCCAGTCGCCGTCGTCGTAGCCGAACCGGAAGCGCGGCACCGGCGCCGCGGCCGGCAGCGTGCCCGCGATCCGCAGCTCGCTGCGGTGCAGCAGCGGTGTCCCGACGTTCTGCTGCGAGCTGACCGCCTTCGCGAACGCCGTCGTACCGTCGGCGCACCACAGCCGGGCCGCCGCGCCGGGGGAGAAGCCGCCGTGCTGGCTCACGGCGCGCACGACGGGGCTGCCCAGCCGCTCGTCCACGATCGCCCGGATGTCGGCGGGCACCGATTCCCACGGCAGCCGTGGACTGCCTGGCACCGCGACCGCTGTCATCCGGCGATGGTTGCCGCTGCTGCTGGTCGACAGCAAGCGCATTCGGGTGGCCGTGGGACCATGGGCCGCGAGCCCGCGCCCTGCGCTTCCGATGATCCGCCCGAAAAGGAATCCGTGAGCAGTCCGCCGACCGGGCACACCGACCCGGCGATGATCCGCAACTTCTGCATCATCGCCCACATCGACCACGGCAAGTCCACGCTCGCCGACCGGATGCTGGAGATCACCGGGG
>JACCSC010000030.1 GCA_013813215.1 Geodermatophilaceae bacterium
AGGTCGCGACGGCCATAGACCTCCAGTGACCGGTCGAAGTACCCGCTCTCGCCGTCGACGTCGACGTACAGCGCGTCGAAGGACGTGCCGCCCTGCGCCAGCGCCCCGGTCATCACCTCGCGGGCCGCGGCCAGCACCCTGGCGATCTGCGGTCTCGTCATCGTCGCCGTCGGACGAGCCCAGTGCAGCCGCGCTCGCCACAGGGCCTCGTCGGCGTAGATGTTGCCGATCCCACTGACCAGCGTCTGGTCCAGCAGGGCCCGCTTGAGCCCCGTCCGGCGTCGCCGCAGCGCAGTCGCGAACGCGGCGTCGTCGAAGGCCGGGTCGAACGGGTCGCGCGCAATGTGGCGCACCGACTCCGGCACGTTCAGCGCCGGGACGAGAGGTTCGACGTCCAGCCCGCCGAAGGTCCGCTGATCGACAAAACGCAGCTCCGACCCCTCGTCGGCGAAACGCATCCGGGCCCGCAGGTGCGGCCCGCCCGGCGCACTCGGGGGCAGGACGAGCAGCTGACCGCTCATGCCGAGGTGCGCGAGCAGGACGTCGCCGGAGTCCAGCGGGAACCACAGATACTTGCCCCGCCGGCAGGCGGCGCGGATCTCGCGGCCGGTGAGCAGGGCGGCGAAGTGCTCGGCGCCGGCCAGGTGCCGGCGGACGGCCCGCGCGTGGAACACCTCCACGTCGGCGATCACGCGGCCCACGACATGCCGCTCGAGACCGCTCCGGACCACCTCGACCTCGGGAAGTTCGGGCACCGGAGCTAGTTCGCCGCAGCGGTCGCCGGCCCGGACAGCGCAGCCCAGGCCTCCCGCGCAGCCTCCTGCTCGGCCTGCTTCTTCGTCGTACCGGAGCCGTGCCCGTAGGGCAGGTCATCGATCGCCACGGTGGCGGTGAACGTCTTGGCGTGGTCGGGCCCGTTCTCGTTGACGTCGTACGTCGGAACGCCCAGCTTGGCCCCGGCGGACAGCTCTTGCAGGCTGGTCTTCCAGTCCAGGCCGGCGCCGCGTTCGGCCGCCTCGACGAGGAGGGGGTCGATCAAGCGATGGACGACGACCGCTGCCGCCTCCGGCCCGGCTCCGACGTAGGCCGCCCCGAGCAGAGCCTCGAGGGCGTCGGCCAGGATGGAGTCCTTGTCCTGGCCGCCGGTCACGACCTCACCGCGCCCGAGCAGCAGGTGCGGCCCCAGCCCCCCGGGACCGAGCCCGCGCGCGACCCCGGCCAGCGCCCGCATGTTGACCACCGAGGCCCGCAGCTTCGCCAACTGGCCTTCAGGCAGATCGGGGTGCTCGCGGTAGAGAGTCTCGGTGACCACCATGCCGAGCACGGAGTCACCGAGGAACTCCAGCCGCTCGTTGGTCGGCAGGCCCCCGTGCTCGTAGGCGTAGGACCGGTGGGTCAGGGCGAGCCGTAGCAGGTCAGGCTCGAGATCGATGCCGAGCGCAGCTCGCAGGGTGGCGGTCGGGTCGCCCTCACTGCCCAAGGAGTGCTAGACCGCGAGAACCTGACGGCCGTCGTACTGACCGCAGTTCGGGCAGGCGATGTGCGGGGGCTTGGGCTGGCGGCAAGCCCGGTTGCTGCAGGGCGCCAGCGTCGTCGCCGTGGCCTTCCACTGCGAGCGGCGCGAGCGGGTATTGCTGCGCGATGTTCTCCGCTTCGGAACGGCCACTGCAAGCACTCCTGACACAGGTCGAACGGTTCGGCAACCTGTCGAGCCTACCCGGTTTTCTCCGGAGGGCTGGACTCGGTACCGAAGCGCTCGGCCAACGCGGCCCATCGGGGATCCGGGGCTTCGTGGTCGTGCCCGGCCGGCAGGTCGTCCAGGCGCTGCCCGCACCCGGCGCACAGCCCCCCGCAGTCGGGGCTGCACAACGGGGTCAGCGGCAGCGCCAGCACGACCGCGTCCCGCAGCACGGGCTCGAGGTCGAGCAGGTCGTGCTCCAGGCGGCGGACCTCGTCCACGTCGGCGGTGCTGTCGGTCGTGCTGTCCGGGTAGACGAACAGCTCCTGCAGATCCACCTCGAGCCGGCCGGTGAACGGCTCCAGGCAACGCCCGCACTCCCCCTGCAGCTCGGCGGACGCGGTCCCCGAGACCAGGACCCCCTCCATCACCGACTCCAGGCGGAGGTCCAGCTCGATGTCGCTGCCTGGCGGAACCTCCACGAGCTCCAGCCGCAGCGCCTCGGGAGCCGGGACGGTGCGCCGCACCTCGCGCATCGACCCGGCCCGGCGGCCCAGCTCCCGGGTCTCCAGAACCAGGGGCCGTCGCGGGTCGAGCCGCGCCGGGAGTTCACGTCTGGGCGCCTTTGTCATGGTGTCTCCGCGCCAGGAAATGCGTCGACGCTCATGCGCCCGCAGCGTTCTGGTCGAATAACTCGGGGCCGGGCGCCTCCTCGGCCGGATGCCGCTCGCGCAGGCGGCCGCGACCGGCCTCGACCGAGCGCAGCATCTTGGCCAGCGTCGCGGCGAACTCCGCGAGCCGGGTCTCGACGTACTCGTCGGCCTCGGCGGTGATCCGCTGCGCGCGGCCGGTGGCATCGGCCACGGCGCGCTCGGCGTACGTCTGCGCCTCGGTGACCGTTCTTTCGGCCTTCCCCTCGGCCTCGGCCAGCATCCGCTCCGACCGGACGGCGGCTTCCTGGTGTACGCCGACCTCCGAGACCAACCGGTTCTGCTCGGCCCGGGCCGCCGTCACCGCCCGCTCGTAGTCCGCCCGTCCCTGCTGGGACAGCGCCGAGGACTCCGTACGCGCGGCGGCCACCGCACTCTCGGCCTCGCCGCGGGCCAGCGCAAGGCCCTGCTCGGCCTCGTCCTGCGCCTCGGCGAGCATCCGGGCGGCCTCCACCCGGGCCTCCTCGACCAGCCGCCGCGACTCGTCCTCGGCGGTGACCAGCAGGTCCGAGCGTTGCTCGAGGATTGCGTGCGCCTGCTCCATCTCCTCCGGCAGCGCTTCGCGCAGGTCGTCGAGCAGGTCGAGCACGTGCCCGCGCGGGATCACGCAGGAGCCGCTGACCAGGACGCCGCGGGCGGTCTCCACGACGGAGACCAGCTCGTCGAGGTTCTCGAAGACGCGGTAGAACCGCTCGCCCTCAGCCGCCATTGCGCTGCCCTCGCCTCGTGATCAGCTCGGCCACCTCGGCCGGTACGAACCGGCTGATGTCACCGCCGAAGCGGGCGACCTCCTTGACCAGGCTGGAGGACAGGAAGGAGTGCTCGGGGTTAGTCGGCAGGAAGATCGTCTCGACGCCGGCCAGCTCGCGGTTCATCTGCGCCATCTGCAGCTCGTAGTCGAAGTCGGAGGTGGCCCGCAGACCCTTGAGCACGGTGTCGATCCCCCGGTCCTTGCAGTAGTCGACCAGCAGGCCCGAAAAGGAGTCTACGACCACGTTGCCCCGCCCCGCGGTCGCCGCCGTGAGCAGACGCATCCTCTCCTCGACTGCAAACATGCCCTGCTTTTTGTCGTTCACGAGCACGGCCACGACGAGTTCGTCGTACAGCCGGCACGCCCGCTCGATGACGTCGAGGTGGCCGTTGGTCACGGGGTCGAACGACCCCGGACAGACCGCTCGTCTCACGATGCGCGACCGTACCAAAGGGATCCGGCGCCATAGCGCCTGACGCGCAGGGCCTGGAGTGGCTCGGGCCAGGCCCAGTCCGGATCCCGCGAGGACCGCTCGACGACGACGACCGCGCCGTCGCCGAGAGCGGGCCGCAGAGCGACGAGGTGACCGGCCAGCTGCCCGGCCGGGAGCGCGTACGGCGGGTCGGCGAAGACGACGTCGTACGCCGCCGGCCCGTGCTCCTGCCCCACGAACCGCTCCACCGGCACCGTCACGACCCGGGCCCCCGCCAGCCCGAGGTCTGCCGCGTTGCGCGCGATCAAGCGAGCCGCGGCCGGGTCGGACTCCACAAAGGTCGCCTCGGCGGCGCCGCGGGACAGCGCTTCCAGGCCGAGCGCCCCAGATCCGGCGTACAGGTCCAGGACTGCCGCGCCATCGAGATCGAGCAGCGACGTCAGCGTCGAGAAGAGCGCCTCACGAGCCCGGTCCGAGGTGGGTCGGGTCGCCGAACCGGCGGGTACGGCGAAGCGCCGGCCGCCGGCCGACCCGGCGATGATCCGCACCTCACGCCTTGTCTCTGGCCGGTGTCGCCCCGGCGAGCGGGTCCACGTCACGCCTTGTCTCTGGCCGGCGTCGCCCCGGCAAGCGGGTCCACGTCAGGCCTTGTCCAGGTAGGCGGCCCGGTCGTCCCAGGCCAGCATCGCCACCTCGTCGGCCAGCGCGGGGTAGTCGCGCAGGTCAGGGTCGGCGGCGACCAGGGCCGTCGCCACCGCCCGCGCCTCGGCGATCAGGTCCTCGTGCTGCAGCAACGACAGCAGCTTGAGCGACGTCCGGCCTGACTGGGCGGCCCCGAGCACGTCACCCTCGCGGCGGTGCTCCAGATCCAGCCGGGACACCTCGAAGCCGTCGGTCGTGGCCGCCACCGCCGCCAGCCGCTCGCGACTCGGGCTGCCGGCCGGCGCCTCCGTCACGAACAGGCAGAGTCCGGGGGCGCTGCCCCGTCCGACCCGGCCGCGCAGCTGGTGCAGCTGGGACAGGCCGAACCGCTCGGCGTCCAGGACGACCATGACCGTCGCCGACGCGACGTCGACCCCTACCTCGACGACGGTGGTGGCGACCAGGACGTCGATCGCGCCGGCGGCGAACCGGCGCATCACGTCCTCCTTCTGGTCGGCGGGCTGTCGCCCGTGCAGCGCGTCCACGCGCAGCCCGGCCAGCGGTCCCTCGGCCAGCATCGCGGCGACGTCCAGCACCGCCAGCGGGGGGCGGCGGCCGCCTGCCTCGTCAGGCTGGTCGTCGCCGATGCGGGGGCAGACGACGTAGGCCTGCTGCCCCGCAGCCGCCTCCTCGCGGATCCGCTCCCAAGCCCGGTCCAGCCACGCCTGGCGATCGGGTACGGCGATGACCGACGACGAGATCGGCGACCGGCCGGCCGGCAGCTCACGCAACACGGACGTCTCCAGGTCGCCGTACACCGTCATCGCCACGGTCCGCGGGATCGGCGTCGCCGTCATCACCAGGACGTGCGGCGGGCGATTTCCCTTGGCCCGCAACGCGTCCCGTTGCTCGACGCCGAAGCGGTGCTGCTCGTCGACGACGACCAGGCCCAGGTCGTGGAACGCGACGCCTTCCTGGATGAGCGCGTGCGTCCCGACCACGATCCCGGCCGAACCGTCCGCCGCCTCGGCCAGCGCTTCACGCCGGGCCGCCGCGCCGAGGGACCCGGTCAGCAGCGCCACCCGGGTG
>JACCSC010000035.1 GCA_013813215.1 Geodermatophilaceae bacterium
AGCAGGAAGGCATTGTCGAAAGCGGGTACCGGTCGGTCTTCAACTCCGGCCGGGCCGCCCACCAGAGCGTCCAGCACGTCCACCTGCACGTCCTCGGCGGCCGCGACATGGGCTGGCCGCCCGGCTAGAGCCCGGCCGAACTGTCGCCCCGCGCGGGTAGCATCGCCGGCGTACCCGTCCCGTCCGCGAAAGCAGCCTGTTGCCCGATCATCCCGTGACTCCCCGGGCGTCCACCAAGATCGTCGTGCCCGGCTCGGTGTCCATGGTCAGCCTCGTCGGCAGCGGCGACGCCCTGCTCAAGCGGATCGAGCGGAACCTCACCAGCGACGTCCACGTCCGTGGCAACGAGATCACCTTGTCCGGGCGCGCCGCCGACAACGCGCTGGGCATCCGACTGTTCGAGGAACTCCTGTCGCTCCTGGCCAAGGGCGAGCCCCTGACCGAGGACGTCGTGGACCGCAGCGTGGCCATGCTCCGCTCGGACGGCGGCGAGCGGCCGGCCGACGTGCTCAGCCTGGACATCCTGTCCCGACGTGGCCGCACGATCCGGCCCAAGACCTTGAACCAGAAGCGGTACGTGGACGCCATCGACCAGCACACGATCGTGTTCAGCATCGGTCCGGCCGGCACCGGCAAGACCTACCTGGCCATGGCCAAGGCGGTGCAGGCCCTGCAGGCCAAGCAGGTCAACCGGATCATCTTGACCCGACCGGCGGTCGAGGCGGGGGAGCGGTTGGGCTACCTGCCGGGGACGCTGTTCGACAAGATCGACCCGTACCTGCGCCCGCTGTACGACGCCCTGCATGACATGCTCGACCCCGAGTCCCTTCCCCGGCTGACCCAGGCCGGGACGATCGAGGTCGCGCCGCTGGCCTACATGCGGGGTCGGACGCTGAACGACGCCTTCATCGTGCTCGACGAGGCGCAGAACACCACGCCCGAGCAGATGAAGATGTTCCTGACCCGGCTCGGGTTCGGATCCCGGATCGTGGTCACCGGCGACGTCACGCAGGTGGACCTGCCGGGCGGGCAGAAGAGCGGCCTGCGCGTCGTCCGCGAGATCCTCGACGGGGTCCAGGACGTGCACTTCAGCCTGCTGACGAGTCATGACGTCGTACGCCATCGACTGGTGGGTGACATCGTCGACGCCTACGCCCGCTGGGACGCGGCGCAAGGGCCGGTCGACGTCAGCGCGCGGCCGGCCCGCGGCCAGCGCGCCCGGCGCTAGCCGACCCGCGCAATGCCTGTCGAGATCGCCAACGAGTCCGACGTTCCCGTCGACGAGGCCGGCCTGGCCCGGCTGTGCCGGTTCGTGCTCGCCGACCTCGGGGTCAACCCGCTGGCCGAGCTGTCCGTACTCGTCGTCGACACCGAATACATGGCCTCGCTGAACCAGCGCTGGATGGGCGAGGGGGGACCCACCGACGTCCTGGCCTTCCCCATGGACGAGTTGGACACCGCCCGCCGGCCCGACGACCCCGAGCCGGGGCCGAGCCTGCTCGGCGACGTAGTGCTGTGCCCCGCCGTCGCGGTCCGCCAGGCCGCCGCGGCCGGGCACAGCTTCGAGGACGAACTGCACCTGCTGACGGCGCACGGCATCCTGCACCTGCTGGGCTACGACCACGGGGACGCGGAGGAGGAGCGGGAGATGTTCGGCGTACAGGGCCGGGTTCTGCGCAGCTGGCAGGACAGCCGGGTCAACGACCGATGACCTCCTCCGACGTGACACTGCTGGTCGTCGCCGTCGTGCTCGTCGTGCTGGCCGGTGGCTTCGCCTGCATGGACGCCGCCCTGGCGATGGTCTCGCGGGCCCGGGTCGAGGAGCTGGTCCGCGAGCACGCTCGCGGCGCCACCCGGCTGATCGCGGTGGTCGACGACAAGGCGCGCCACGTCAGCCTGCTGCTGCTCCTGCGCGCCGCGTGCGAGCTGTTCGCCGCGGTCATCGTCGCGGTCGTGCTGATCTCGTTGCTGGGCGCCGACTGGGCCACCATCCTGGTCGCCGGCGCGGCGATGACCGCGGTGAGCTACATCCTGATCGGCGTCGGTCCGCGCACCCTCGGCCGCCAGCACCCGTACCCCGTGGCGCTTCGGACCGCCGCCCTGACCCGGTTCCTCGCGGTGGTCTTCGGACCGCTGGCCACCCTGCTCATCCTGATCGGCAACGCGATCACCCCGGGCAAGGGCTTCCGGGACGGACCGTTCTCGACCGAGATCGAGCTGCGCGAACTCGTCGACCTGGCCGAGGCCAGCGGGGTCGTCGAGCATGGCGAGCGCAACATGATCCAGTCCGTGTTCGAACTGGCCGACACGATCGTCCGCGAGGTGATGGTGCCCCGGCCTGAGATGGTCTGGATCGAGGGCAGCAAGACCGTCGGCCAGGCGCAGGCGCTCGCGCTGCGCAGCGGATTCTCCCGGATCCCGGTGATCGGCGAGAACGTCGACGACCTGATCGGCGTGGTCTACCTCAAGGACATCATCCGGCGCACGCAGGGCAGGGCCGAGGCTGATCGCGCGGCTCGGGTAGTCGAGGTGATGCGTCCGGCGTCGTTCGTGCCCGAGTCCAAGCCGGTCGACGCGTTGCTGCGCGAGATGCAGGCGCAGCGCATCCACATGGCGATCGTGGTCGACGAGTACGGCGGGACCGCCGGGCTGGTGACGATCGAGGACATCCTCGAGGAGATCGTGGGGGAGATCGCCGACGAGTACGACGAGAACGAGCGGCCGCCGGTCGAGCACCTTGATGACGGCACGATCCGGGTCGTGGCCCGGCTGCCGGTCGAGGATCTCGGTGAGCTGTTCGACGTCGAACTCGGTGACGAGGAGGTCGAGACCGTAGGCGGGTTGCTCGCTCGTGAACTCGGCCTGGTCCCAATCCCGGGCGCGCAGGTCGAGGTCGGGGGGCTGCTCTTGACCGCGGAGAGTGCCGGCGGGCGGCGCAACCGGATCGACTCGGTCCTGGTCAGCCGCGTCGTCGCAGGGGCGGCCGCACCCGCCGACGGGCGCGGCGAGCCGGTGGCCGCGGAGCCCACCCCATGAGCACCCAGCTCGACCCGGAGGACGCCAAGCTGGTCACCCTCGCTCGCGCCACCCGGGCCCGGACGGGAGCGTCCGAGGGTGCCGCCGTGCGGGACGGGGACGGGCGGACGTACGCCGCCGCGACCGTCGACCTGCCCTCGCTGCAGCTCACGGCGCTGCAGTCCGCGGTGGCCCTTGCGGTCGCCAGCGGTGCCCGTGACCTGGAGGCGGCCGCGGTGGTCGGTCCTGACCCGTCGGTCGAGGATGCCGGCGCCGCCGCCGTACGGGATCTGAACCCGGATGCCGTCGTGCTTCGCGCCGATCCGTCGGGAAGCGTGCTCTAGCGCTCGCGCATGGGGCGACCGAGCACGGCCTCGCCGAATCGGTCCGGATTGCGGACCCACAGCGACTTCGCGGCCCGTGCGCCGTCGACGGTGTAGAGCAGGTAGACCCGCGTGGCGCCGGGAAACCAGCTGCTCGCCGAGCGGGCCCGCGGCCAGTCCTCCGGCCGCTGCCGCACCGTCACGTCGAGGATCGCCGAAAGCGCGACGAAGCCGTAACAGGACACCCGGCGGATCCCGGCGATGTCGAAGCTGACCCCGTGCTGGCTCACGGTGATCCGGGTGACGGACACGAACAGCAGCAATGCGACGATGGCGACGAGCCGGCCGAGGTCGGTCCCGGCCGACGCGGTGTCGGCCAGGCCGACGTACGTCAGGTATCCGGCCGCCGCCACCACGGCGGCGACCAGCACCCAGGTCCGTGGGGGCGCGTAGGACCAGTACCGCAGCCGGATCGGGGTAGTCGTGGCCGAGCGGCGCGGCCCCCGCGCGACGAAGAAGCGCCACGGCTGGACCTGCCGCTCGTGCTTCTCGCGCTCCTGCGCCCACCGTCGATTCAGGCCCGCCACAACCGGGCACCCTACCCACGCCCCGGCTCGCCGTTCATGATCTCCGTATCCGGATCGGGAGGCGCTGACGTGCGGTTGACGGCGAAGCAGATCGCCTTGCACGACGACCAGCGCGACCTCGGCGCGGCCGGGCGTGCCGCACTGGTCCGCGCGTTCGGACGGCTGTTTCCGGCGGCCGGTCGGGTGCTGGACGCCGGGGGCGGGACCGGCTGGGCCGTTCCCCTGCTCGAGGCGGCCGGCCTAACGGCGGTGCTGGCCGACCTGTCGGCCGACATGCTGGCCGCCGCCGCCACAGACACGCCACGCGTGCGGGGCGACCTGACGGCGCTGCCGTTCGCCGGCGGTGGGTTCGACGGCGTGCACGCGTCGTACGCCATCCAGAACGTCCCCGACTGGACCGCGGCGATCTGCGAGTGCGTCCGCGTGCTGCGTCCCGACGGCGTTGCCGTCGTGGCCTGGGGCGGGCCGTCCCCCGACCCGATGGTCCGCGACGTGTCGGCGTTCTACTTCGCGCAGCTCGGTCAGTGGGCCGGCACCGCCGGCCAGCGCCAAGGCCTGAGCTCGACGGCGGCGGGTGCGGCGCAGGTCGAACGGGCCGGCTGCGTGGCGATAGCTCCGGTGACGATCACTGGAGCGCAGACCCGCACGCTGCGCCAGCTCGTCGTGCGGATGGCGACCAATCCGTTCCGCGGCGACCCACCGGCTGACCTCGCGCGCACGGCCCGGGCCACGACCCTGGCCTGGGCCGCCAAGCGCTACGGCGACCTCGACCGTCCCCGCACGGTGGAGGTCGCGCACGTGCTGTACGGCTACCGGCGGCTCTGAGGTGCTCAGGCGCGGCCCCAGGTCAGCGCGTGCATGGGGGTGAGCTGCGCCGAGCCGAGGTCGGTGAACCCGTGGCGCGTCAGCAGATCGTCGTACGCCGAGCGCGGCAGCAGCTGGTCGTCGATCTGGGCCTCGAAGAACTGGATGGCGCACATGACCCGGCCGGGCACGGTCCGCAGCCCCCCGTCGCTGTCCGGGAACGAGAAGTCGGAGATCACGAAGGACCCGCCAGGCCGCAGGGCCGCCTTCACGTTGGCGGTGACCCGGTCGGCGTCGCGGCACTCGTGCATGGAGATGTTGTTGATGACGAG
>JACCSC010000038.1 GCA_013813215.1 Geodermatophilaceae bacterium
CGCGGTTCGCTGGACACCCAGGGCGTCCGCAACCGCAAGCAGGCCCGCAGCCGGTACGGCGCGAAGAAGGAGAAGAGCTGATGCCCCGCAAGGGCCCCGCCCCGAAGCACCCGGTCGTCGTCGACCCGGTGTACGGCTCCCCGCTCGTGACGAGCCTGATCAACAAGGTGCTCATGGGCGGCAAGCGCTCGCTGGCCGAGCGGATCGTCTACGGCGCCCTGGAGGGCTGCCGCGACAAGTCCGGGAATGACCCGGTCGTCACGCTCAAGCGGGCCATGGACAACGTGCGGCCGGCGATCGAGGTCAAGAGCCGACGAGTCGGCGGGGCGACGTACCAGGTCCCCGTCGAGGTCCGGCCGGCCCGGAGCACGACGCTCGCGCTGCGCTGGCTCATCCAGTACAGCCGAGCCCGCCGGGAGAAGACGATGACCGAGCGGCTCATGAACGAGCTGCTCGACGCCAGCAACGGCCTCGGGGCCACGGTCAAGCGCCGTGAGGACACCCACAAGATGGCCGAGGCGAACAAGGCTTTCGCGCACTACCGCTGGTAGTGGGCACGCAGATCACGCAGATAGGGAAGAGAGACAGCTGTGGCTAGGGCAAGCGCCGTACTGAGCCAGGTCCGCAACATCGGGATCATGGCGCACATCGACGCGGGCAAGACCACCACGACCGAGCGGATCCTGTACTACACCGGCATCACCTACAAGATCGGTGAAGTGCACGAGGGCGCGGCCGTGATGGACTGGATGGAGCAGGAGCAGGAGCGCGGGATCACCATCACCTCCGCGGCCACCAAGTGCTTCTGGCGCGACCACGAGATCAACATCATCGACACCCCGGGGCACGTCGACTTCACCGTCGAGGTGGAGCGTTCGTTGCGGGTGCTGGACGGCGCGGTGGCGGTGTACGACGCCGTGGCCGGGGTCGAGCCGCAGACCGAGACGGTCTGGCGGCAGGCCGACAAGTACAACGTGCCGCGGATGTGCTTCGTCAACAAGCTCGACCGCACGGGGGCGAACTTCTTCCGCTGCGTCGACATGATGCGCGAGCGGCTGAACGCCACCCCGCTGGTCCTGCAGCTCCCGATCGGCAGTGAGGCCGACTTCCGGGGCGTCGTCGACCTGCTGACGATGAAGGCGCTGATCTGGCCGGTCGAGGCGGCCAAGGGCGAGATGTACAACACCGAGGAGATCCCGGCCGACCTCGTCGAGGACGCGACGCACTGGCGCGAGGTCCTCATCGAGACGCTCGCCGAGGCCGACGACGAGGTCATGGAGGCCTACCTCAGCGGCGAGGAGCAGTCCGTCGCCCAGCTGCAGGCGGCCATCCGCCGCGCCACGCTGGCCGACAAGCTCAACCCGGTGCTGTGCGGTTCCGCGTTCAAGAACAAGGGCGTCCAGCCGATGCTCGACGCGGTAGTGGACTACCTGCCCAGCCCGCTGGACGTGGGCGCGATCGTCGGTACGGCGCTGGACGGCGCCACCGAGGTGCTCCGGCACGCCGACGAGAGCGAGGCCTTCGCGGCGCTGGCGTTTAAGATCCAGACCGACCAGCACCTGGGCAAGCTGACCTACATCCGGGTCTACTCCGGCAAGCTGTCCACCGGCTCCCCCGTGCTCAACAGCACCAAGGACCGCAAGGAGCGCGTCGGCAAGATCTACCAGATGCACGCGAACAAGCGTGAAGAGCGTGCGGGCGTGGGCGCCGGTGAGATCGTCGCCGTGGCCGGACTCAAGCAGACCACCACCGGTGACACCCTGTGCGACCCGAACGACGTGGTGATCCTGGAGTCCATGACGTTCCCGGCGCCGGTCATCTCGGTGGCGATCGAACCGAAGACCAAGGGTGACCAGGAGAAGCTGGGTACGGCGATCCAGAAGCTCGCCGAGGAGGACCCGACCTTTCAGGTCCACCAGGACGACGAGACCGGCCAGACGATCATCGCCGGGATGGGCGAGTTGCACCTCGAGGTGCTGGTCGACCGGATGCGGCGGGAGTTCAAGGTCGAGGCGAACGTCGGCAAGCCGCAGGTCGCCTACCGCGAGACGCTCCGGCGTCCGGTGCTCAAGCACTCCTACACGCACAAGAAGCAGACCGGCGGGTCGGGCCAGTTCGCCAAGGTGATCAT
>JACCSC010000046.1 GCA_013813215.1 Geodermatophilaceae bacterium
TCACGTTGCAGATGACCACGATCTTCAGCTTCGCCAAGCCCTCGTCCTACATCAGCATGGAGGCGTCCGACGCCGTCACGGCAGCACTTGACAACGCAACCTTCGCCCCGGCGATCGGGGACCTGCCTGTGGGCCGGGACGACAGCGCGTTCAGCGCGATCGAGCGACTGTTCCCCATCGCCAACGGCCCCACCGGCAAGGACAACCCCCAGCGGCAAGGCCTCAACAGCGCGGTCCTCGGTGAGGGCGATCCGCTCCACGTGATCGGCGGGCTCCCGACGGTCTCCAATGACTACAGCCCCGCCTGGGACCTCAACCTCGGGTACTGGACCCAGGAAGCCATCGACCTGGGGTACCGAGCCCGCGTCATCGACGAGTTCCAGTACCTGGACCTGGTCTTGGGCGGATGGATCACAGGACCGGACGGCGCGCCGTTCGGCTCGACCGGGACCGTGGTCAATTGCCCGATCGTGATCCGCTTCCTCTAGCCGCGACGCAGCCGGGCCGGCGGACTGGCCCCGCCGGCCCGGTCGCATGGCGCCGCTCATCGCTAGAGTCGCAGGCCCGAGGCGTCCGCGCCGAGCGCACAGGTCAGGACCACATGGCGCAAGTTGGAGACAACGCTGGTGCGAGCCGCGTCGGCCGGCTCATCCTGGTTCGCCACGGCGAGACCGAGTGGAGCCGCACGGCGCGGCATTACCGGTCGCACCGACATCTCGCTGACCGAGCACGGTGAGCGGCAGGCACGGGCCTTGACCGAACAGCTCCACCGGTGGTCCTTCGCACGGGTGGTGGTCAGCCCCGTGAACGGCCTTGGCGCACCGCCGAGCTGGCGGAACTGACCGACTTCTCCGTCGACGACGCCTTCGCGGAGTGGACTACGGCTAAGAGGGGCTCACCCGCGACCAGATCCGCGAGAACGATCCACAGTGGACGATCTGGACCGGTGATGCCCCGGCAACGTCCACGTCGCCGTCCTCGACGCCGGGCAGGCCTGGACCCTCGACCCAGCCGGCCAAGCCCGCGCACGCCTCCGCGAAGGCCCCCACGACCACCGCCCGATACAGACGCGGGCAAGACCGCACGACGCCGCCGCGGTCGACTCCGCTGCGGTCCAGGAATGCGCCAGAGCTCTGCGACAGCGCTGGACCGAGCTGGCCCGTGGCATCGACCCCCGCCTACCGACCGGGGAAGACTGGCCGCCGCGATCAACCGAGCACCCGCCGCCGGCTACGACATCGCGGCGAACCTGCCCCGGCTGGCCACCCAACAACCCCTCCCCCACACCCGGCCGCGGAACTGTTCTGGAGACTCTTCGACGACTGCGAGGCCGCCGAACCCCCGCCCAACCGGGCAGCAGTCCAGCAGGCGGAATACGTGCCCCACCACATCCGGCACCCACACGAGCCACCCCCTACCTCCGGCCGGACCGCGGCCGCGACTCCGGCGGTCCCAGCCGCTGAGATCGACGGTTTCACCGGTTGGCAGACATGCGAAAGCGGCGCGGCTTGAGGTCGGCTTGTTCGCGGACGGGTTCTGATTGCCTGGTCCCAGATCGCCCGGTCTGAGATGTGGCGGGACGGCTGTCCGTTTCGTGCCCCCTACGTGCCCGATCGAACGGCAATCAAGGACACAAGGGGGCAATGACGGTCTCAGGCGGTCAACACCCTACGGGACATCTTCCCAGTTCAGAAGGCATATTCGCTGGTGGGGCGGGTGGGGCTCGAACCCACGACCGACGGATTATGAGTCCGCTGCTCTGACCGGCTGAGCTACCGCCCCGTCGAGCAGCCTACGGCGACGCGCCCAGGACCACTTTGCCTGCCGGCTGGTCCCGTAAACCGGACGATTCCGGCGCGAGGGCGACCACACGACAGGCAAGTCGCGCGGAGCCGGGAAAACCAGTTGCGCATCGACGCGCCGGCCGCCACGATGGCCCGCGCCCGGCGACGCTGTCGCCTGCCACGCAGTCACGAGGCCGCAACGGCCCGGTTCGAGGGGAGGTCCAGTCCGATGTGCGATGTCCGGCTGCCCTCAGCCCTCCCCGTCTGACTGCCCCGAGCCACACCAGGGGCACACCCTCACCAGGAGCCCCCCGTTGCCCCGCAATCTCGCGTCGTCCACCTGGGATGACGAGCCCCGCACCAAGACCGGACGCCGTTCCCGCTGGGACGATGACGAACCACGACACCGCCGTACCCCGAAGCTCACCACCGACGATCAGGGCGGGCCGCCCGAGGGCGCCCGCTGGTCGACGTGGGACGACATCGGCATCCCGCACGGTCCCGAACCCCACCCCGACTGGGTGGTCCAGACCCTCGGCGCCATCGACTACGAACTCGGCATCCTCAAGACCGGCAAGGAAGCCGACGTCCACCTCGTCGAGCGCTCGGTGCCCGACACCGACATCGGCGTTCTCATGGCGGCCAAGCGCTACCGGGGCGCCGAGCACCGGATGTTCCACCGCGACGCCGGTTACGTCGAAGGCCGGCGGGTCCGCGAGTCGCGGATGAACCGCGCCATGGCCAAGCGGACCGAGTTCGGCCGCGAGCTGCTGTCCGGGCAGTGGGCCTACGCCGAGTTCACCCTGCTCGGCGACCTGTACTCCCTCGGCGCCCCCGTGCCCTACCCCGTCCAGCTGGACGGCACCGAGATCCTGATGGAGTTCATCGGGGACCCGGACGGTACGGCGGCGCCGCGGCTGGCCCAGTACCGCGGTACGGCCGACCAACTGCACGACCTCTGGGACCAGTGCGTGCAGGCGATGTGCCTGCTCGCCGCGGCCGGCTACGCCCACGGCGACCTGTCGGCGTACAACCTGCTCGTCCACGAGGGCCGGCTGGTCGTGATCGACGTCCCGCAGGCGCTGGACATCGTGGCCAACCCGCGCGGGCCGCAGTTCCTCCGGCGGGACGCGGACAACGTGTGCAAGTGGTTCAGCAGCCACGGCGTACCGGCCGATCCGGCCGACCTCACGCACCGGCTGCTGGACGAGGCCCGGATGCTCTCGCCCGGGCAGCGCTGACGAGGACGTGACAGGCTCGGGCGCATGAGTACCGAGACCTATGACGCTTCGGAGGGGCCGGACGTCTCACCCGACGGCCCCAACGACACCGACGCCGCCGTACAGCTGGGCCACGAGGAGACGCTCGAGGGTCCGATCGGCAGCGATCCACTGGACGCCGGCTACATCCCCAACGACCGGCCAGTCGCCATCAACCAGTTCGGTACGACCGCCGAAGAGATGTCGGAGGGCGAACCGCTGGACGATCGCCTGGCGCGGGAGCAGCCCGATGTTCCGGAGATCGACGAGCAGCGCTCCGGGCGGTTGGTGGAGCCGGACGAGGGCGCGCGGTACGACGAGGACGCGCAGCTGCTGGCCACCGACGTAGGCATCGACGGCGGAGCGGCCAGCGCCGAGGAGGCCGCGGTCCACGACGTCGACGACCCGGACAACTACGCAGGCGACGGCACCGACCAGGGCTTCGGGGCCGGCCTGGCCGACGACGTCGCCGCGGTCACCGAAGACGTGGACGCGGAACTCGACGCCGACAGCGAAGCCGACACCGCCGCCGCCGAAGACGACGCGCGGCGGGACGCGCGAACCTGACCCGACTTTGCCCCTCGGTTGGTCGCCGACCGGAGCAAGATGTCCGGTTGCGCCACCACCGCAGGGGCAAAGTCGGGCGAGGCTAGGCCAGGTTGCGCTCGGCGTACACCTTCATCGCATCGAGGACGAAGGTGGACGCGCCGGCGCCGTGCTTGTCGTAGTTCGCCGCGTAGCGCGGGTCGTCGACGTACATCTGCCCGAGGTTGACGTAGGCCTCGCGGTTCGGCGTCGAGAACGTCGACACCCAGCGGTAGTGCCGGGCGACGAGCGCCTGTACATCGTCCGCGCCGGGGTCGGCCCC